>JAZSAO010000484.1:0-9525 GCA_045601945.1 Faecousia sp.
TAATACTGTTTCTTGATAAAATGGTTAGAAAACCATTTTATCGCAGGATAAATATCCTGCACCGCCTTAGGAGGAAGAAACAGTATTACAGGTTATTTCTTGGCGGCAAAGCCGCCATGCCGCTTATTAGCGGCATAATAAAACGGTCAATCCGTTTTATTAGAAATAAGTATAAAACACGCATAAAAAGGAATAACCGGAAGGGTTTTACACCTTCCGGTTACATAGCACCTAATCATTCTCCGTTAAGAACATCGCGGAAGCTGTATGGGGCGCTTATTTTAAGAAACAGTAGGATAGGTTAGGGAAGGATACACATTATGTGGTCTCTTGCTCTGTAGAAGCAGGCTCTGTTTCGGTGGGGGATTCTGCGGCTTCGGAGTGATCTGTGACAGTTTCCTCGACTTCCGTGGGGGCGGTCCATTGGTCGTGTCCCTCTGACTCGGTGGGGGCCGTGGAAGGGGAAGCGGAGGGATCTGTGGGAAGGGGAGTGGTTTCATCGGGCTCCACCGGGAGCGGCGCGGCAGGATAGGCATGCTGATCCCAAGAATAGCCTTCTGCAAGGAGGGTCTCGTCATAGAGGGGGATCATGGTACGCGTGCCCTCTTCTACATATCGGCGGAGATCGACATGGAAGGTTTCGTCACCAAAGACCAGAAGATTCCAATAGTATGTCTCTCCGTTCTTTGTTCCCTTTACGATACGGGAGGAGATCCCCAAGGAGGAACATAGATCCTGATAGCATATGGCATAGGACAGATCATGGCCTTTATTTTCCGATAGCAGACTGTATACGGGAAAGGTGGGAGCGGTGGGTACAAGGGTTTGATTTCTCCGACGGATCAAATAATGACATAGCCTTTGTGCCTGATCCATGGGAGTTTTTCCTGTTTTTCCGTAGCTTAGAGCAGATTGGAACGTGGTTTCCGTTTCTGACAGCTTTTCACGCATCACATCTTTGGACTCGGGATATGTGAAATGGAGTTCCATGATGCGATGGTCTCCCTCTTCCGGGTATAGCTTTAGGGAAAACTCCGGAATGGTGGGGACGATACGGGGATTTTCCATGCAGTAGGATACAATGGCATCGGAGAAATCCCGCGCACTGTATCTGCGGATCCGCAGTGTCAGGGCGGTCGTGTAGTTGGCAAGGGCCTCTGTGATTTTAGCATAGGCGGCATCGCTGTTATCTACCAAGACGATGGAATTGATCTCACTGATAGAACGGCGGAAAACAAAGGACACTTGCACCAGCTGCTGACCGCCTTGCTCTAAGATCTCGGCATCGGCATAGTCTATGGCGTAGGCACCGGTAGGGTGCCGTGCGGTAGCATATTCCATAACCTCGCTCAGGTTTCGTTCCACGTCTCCCTCGTAATCTTGGATCAGGACGGTTCCCTGTTCTTTCCAGTTATCGATCAGGGAGAGAATGGCGCCACGGAGTTCCAAACGGTTGGTCACTATGGGAATGGGATCGCCCTCCGTGGGGGGAGGGGTAGCGGTTGGCTGTTCCACATGGGGACGGATGGATAGATAGTCTGCTTGGGAACCACAGCCGGTGAGCATAAGGAACAGGAGCAGCAGAAGGACGATCCGTGGCTTCATATGGGACCTCCCTGTTACAGTTCAAAGCGGTCGTACCGCTTGAATCCATCCCCCAGAACCTGTTGGGCATCCTGTAAAATGACAAAAGCTTGGGGATCGATCCTGTAGATCAGTTCTTTTAGTTCTGCAAGCTGCTTTTTCTTAACGGCGCACAGGAGGATCAGCTTATCCGTGCGCTTGTAGTAGCCTTGTCCGTTTAAGAGGGTGATGCCTCGGTCCATATCCTCGGAAATGGCGCGGGAAACCTCATCGTATTGATCGGTGATGATGAATGCCACCTTGGCATAGTCCATGCTGTAGACTACATAGTCCAGAACCACGGAGGACAGGTACAGAGCCAAGGCACTGTACAGGGTGTTATTGATATCTCCGTAAACGATACCGGTTGCAATTGCCGTACCCATATCGAAAATAAGCATCAGCTTACCGATGGGGCAGTTGCGAAATTTCAGCTTCAGCAGACGGGCAATGATATCTACACCGCCGGTGGAGGCGCCGGATAGAAATACCACACCGAAACCGCCACCGATGAGCACGGCACCGAAGACTACGGCGATCAAAGGCTCTACATCCGGCACGGGAAGGATCTTTGCCATGAAATCAAAGGCAAGAGAAGAAACGACCATGCCTAAAAGGGAACCAAAGAAAAAGTACTTTCCGATCTGGCGGTATCCGAACAGAAACAGGGGAATGTTGATAATTGCGGAAACACTGCCGATGGTGACCCATGGGTGGTTAGCGGCGTATTTGACCAACATGGCGATACCGCTGACACCACCGCAGGTAATGCCTGCCGGTTCAAAGAACATGACAAAGCCCGAACAGGCAACGGTACTGCCTACGATCACCAGCATCATGTTCCAGAAAATTTGCTTTTTTGTGTATTGCATAGGATCACAACTCCAATTCCAACTGTTTGTCATCTCCATCCTCTGCCTTGAGCAATGCGCCGGCGGCGGGAAGGGATTTGGTCCGATAGCGAGATTGATTTACGATGCCGCTGTGCTCCAAAAGGATCCCACGGTGAAGGGTGTGTTTTTTCTTCAGCGTCATAACAGCAACCCCTTGGGTGGCGCGGGTGGTTTTGGGTGAAAGCTGGGCGGTAGAGAAGATCAAAGCCCGATTTTCCGTGGAATACAGCACCAGCTGGGTGTCTTCTTTCAGGAGGAAGGCGGCTTTCAAGGGGCTCTTGTCACTATAGGCACCGGTAAGCTTGCGACGGTTAGACTTTGTCTGATAGGTAGACAGTTCTACCTTGGCAACCTTACCGTTTTCGTAAACAAAGATCATATTACCGCTGTAGTCACCGGGGAAGCATACCTGCAGAACGCTTTCCCCTTCGTCAAAGCCTAACTTGGCGGGGAGATAATCACCCAAAACAGAGGCCTTGCTGTCTTCGAAGTCGGAACAACGAGCCTTATATACCTGATACTTGTCTGTAAAGACCAGCATTTCTGTGGAATTGGTGGTTTCCAGAGAGAAGCTGAGGCTGTCTCCTTCTTTAAACTTCTGCTCACCGGACATTCTGAGGGATTGGGGGGTGATTTTTTTGAAATAGCCTTCCTTGGAAACGAATACCGTAACGGCATAGTCGGGAACGGCTTCCTCTTCTTCTTCCTCGTCCAATTCGGTACCCTGTACGAGACCGGTTTTCCGATCCTTGCCGTACTTGGCTGCCACGGCTTCCAGTTCCTTGATGATGATATTGCGAACCTTTTTGTTGTTGCGGAGGGTGTCTTCTAATTCTTCGATCTCTTTTTCCAGATCGTCCACTTCGTTGGTACGCTTCAGGATATATTCCTTATTGATGTTGCGGAGTTTGATATCTGCAACAAATTCTGCCTGTACCTTGTCGATGCCGAAGCCGATCATCAGATTGGGAACGACTTCTTCGTCGGATTCCGTTTCACGGATGATCTTGATGGCCTTGTCGATATCCAGCAGGATCCGACGGAGACCCTTCAGAAGGTGGAGTTTTTCCGCTTTCCGTTCTTTGCGATAGTAAATGCGACGACGGACACATTCTATCCGCCATGCGGTCCATTCTTCGATGATCTCCCGAACGCCCAGAACACGGGGCATTCCGGCGATCAGCAGGTTAAAGTTGCATCCGAAGCTGTCTAAGAGGGGCGTGGATTTGAAAAGCTTCTGCATCAGCTTGTCCGGATCTGCCCCTCGCTTTAAGTCGATGGTCAGCTTTAGACCGTTGAGATCGGTTTCGTCTCTCATGTCGGAGATCTCGCGGATCTTACCGGCCTTGGTCAGTTCGGCAACCTTGTCCATAATGGCTTCTGTAGTAGTGGTGTAGGGGATCTCGTAGATTTCGATGAGATTGCCTTCTTTTACGTAGCGCCAGCGACCGCGGATCTTTACACTGCCTCTGCCGGTGCGATAGACCTCTTCCATCTCCTTGGGATCATAGAGGATCTCACCGCCGGTGGAGAAATCCGGTGCAGGCATCAGTTCCAACAGATCGCAGTCGGGATTTTTGATCCATGCAATGGTGGCGCTACAGACCGCACGGAGATTAAAGGAACAGATATTACTTGCCATGCCGACGGCAATGCCCATGTTGGCAGATACCAGAACGTTGGGGAATACCGTAGGCAGAAGGGTGGGCTCTTGGGTCGTATTATCGTAGTTGGGGACGAAATCTACCGTTTCCTCATCAATATCCCGGAAGAATTCATGGCAGATCGACTCTAACTTGGCCTCCGTATAACGGGAGGCGGCATAAGCCATGTCACGGGAGTAGACCTTACCGAAGTTACCCTTGGAGTCTACAAAGGGAACCAGCAGGGCCTCGTTACCCCTTGCCATACGAACCATGGTTTCGTAAATCGCGGCATCACCGTGGGGGTTTAGGGCCATGGTTCTGCCTACAATGGTGGCAGACTTGGTACGGGGGCCGTTAAGGAGTCCCATTTTGTACATGGTGTACAGGAGTTTTCGGTGAGAGGGCTTGAACCCGTCGATCTCCGGAATGGCGCGGGACACAATCACACTCATTGCATAGGGCATATAGTTCAGAGTCAAGGTATCTGTAATGGGCTGTTCCAAGACCTCGGCTCGCAGACCCTCCACGCGGGAGGTGTCTATCTGATTCTTCTTCTGTTCAGGCTCTTTTTTCTTTCTTGCCATTGGGGGTGTTCACATCCTTTTCTTGGACTATTGACAGCGGAGGGTCACAATGACCAACTCCGGGGGATTGAATACGCGGGGGATCCGATGGCTGTTGCCGATGCCGCGGCTGACCAGCATAGTGGTATTTTCCATGGTATAAAAGCCCTTGGTATACTTGGGGAAATAACCCTGTCCCGGGGCGATAAAGCCGCCCAGAAAGGGAATATAGATCTGCCCGCCGTGGGCATGACCGGACAGTACCAGATCTGCTTCCAAGTAATTTTCAAAGTAGTGGGGTTTGTGAGACAGGAGAAGGGTGAAGGAATCCTCTTTTCTGTCCTTTAGGATCCGTTTCAGGGTGTGCTTTTGGCTGCTGGGGTCTTTCAGTCCCACTAATGTGCCGCCGTAAAAGTCTATGGCTTCGTCAGACAGAACACGGACACCTAAGGCGGAAAGTCCCTGCAGAAACAGGCGCAGATCCTTGGCAGACATTCGGTGCTCGTGATTGCCGGTGCAATAATAGACGGGGGCGATCTTTACCAGTTCCTCTGCAAAGGCAAGGGCCTTTTGGGGATTGGTAAAGGTGCTGTCGATCAGGTCTCCCGTGATCATGATCCCGTCCGCCTCGCACTGCCGCACAGCCTCCAAGAGCCGCCGATTCTCCTTCCCGAAGGACTGGTTATGGAGATCGGAGATCTGCAGGAGTCTCAGACCGTCCATTTCCCGGGGTACCTTGGGATCCTTATATTCATAGTTCGTGATAACAAAGTGGGTGTTCTCCCACAGCATATACATCAGGCCCAAAAGAGCAAGTCCCAATAAAATATAAATCATCTTTTTCATCCGTTTAGGAGATGTCTGCCATATCCAGATAGAGGCTGCCGTTTTCCGCAATATATTCTTTTCTGCCGGCCAGATTATCTCCCAGAAGGAGGTCGAAATAAATGGCGGTCTTTTCTGCATCTTCCGGCATGATCTTAATCAGTCGACGGGTTTCCGGATTCATGGTGGTCATCCACATCATTTCCGGCTCGTTTTCGCCTAATCCCTTGGAACGGGAGATGGTATATTTCTTGTCTCCCAAGGATTTGAGAATGTCTGCCTTCTCGGCTTCGTTATAGGCGAACCATGTCTTATCCTTGGTGTTGATCTCAAAGAGGGGAGACTCTGCGATATACACATAGCCTTCACGAATCAGGGTGGGTACCAGCCGATACAGCATGGTCAGGATCAAGGTGCGGATCTGGAAGCCGTCTACGTCTGCGTCGGTGCAGATGATGATCTTATTCCAGCGGAGGGCATCGATGTTGAAGGCGGTCAGGTCTTTGACCCGTTTGTCCTTCACCTCTACGCCACAGCCCATGACACGGAGTAGGTCGGTAATAATATCGCTTTTGAAAATTCTGCCGTAGTCTGCCTTTAGACAATTGAGGATCTTACCGCGAACAGGCATGATCCCTTGGAACTCTGCGTCTCTGGACAGCTTAACGGCGCCCATTGCGGAATCACCCTCTACGATATACAGCTCTCGTATGCCGGAGTCCCGGCTGCGGCAATCCACGAACTTTTGTACACGGTTGGCAATATCCAGAGAGCCGGACAGCTTTTTCTTAACGGCAATTCTGGCGTGCTCTGCAGACTCGCGGCTTCGCTTATTGATCAGGATCTGATCTGCGATCTTGTCGGCTTCGGCCTTGTTCTCAATAAAGTAGACCTGCAGGCGTTCCCGGAAGAATTCCGTCATAGCCTCCTGAATAAACTTATTGTTAATGGATTTTTTCGTCTGGTTCTCATAAGAAGTCTGGGTGGAAAAACAATTTGTCACGATGACCAGACAATCTGCCACATCTTGGAAGGTGATCTTGCTTTCGCTCTTGGTGTACTTGCCGTTCTGCTTCAGATAAGCGTCGATGGCGTAGACAAAGGCATTGCGGACAGCCCGATCCGGTGCGCCGCCATGCTCCAGCCAGGAGGAATTGTGATAATATTCCAGACGGTTGAGGTTCCGGGAAAAGCATACGGTGGCGGTGAGTTTGACCTTATATTCCGGCTTATCGGCACGGTCGCGGCCCTTCTTTTCCGTTTCCCAATACTGGGGCATGGTGAAGGAGTTGCCTTCCGTCAGTTCGTTAATATAATCTACGATGCCGTTGGCATAGCAAAATTCTGTGGTTTCGAACTTATTCCCGACCTGATTGCGGAAACGGAAGGTGACCCCTGCATTGACTACGGCCTGCCGCTTTAATACGTCCAGATAGTACTCTACAGGAATATCGATATCGGTGAAAACGTCCAGATCCGGCTTCCAGTGGAAGAGGGAACCGGTCTTTTTCCGATCTGCAGGCTCTTTTTGCAGTTTGCCCACGATCCGACCCCGTTCAAAATGGAGGGTATACTTGAAGCCGTCACGGTAGATCCTTGCATCGAAAAATTCCGAGGCATACTGGGTAGCGCAGGTACCCAAACCGTTGAGACCCAAGGAGTATTCATAGTTGGTGCCACCGGCACTCTTGTCGTATTTACCACCGGCGTACATTTCACAGAAAACCAGTTCCCAGTTATAGCACTGTTCCTTTTCGTTCCAGTCTACGGGACAGCCTCTGCCGAAATCTTCGACCTCGATGCTCTTATCGGCATATCGGGTGACAACGATCAAATCTCCGTGACCCTCTCGCGCTTCGTCGATGGCGTTGGACAGGATCTCAAATACAGCGTGCTGGCAACCGATCAGGTCATCAGAGCCGAAAATAACCGCAGGGCGCAGACGCACCCGATCTTCATTTTTTAGGGAGGTAATGCTTTCATTACCGTAGCTTTGCTTCTTTGCCATAAGTTACCTCACAGATCCGGGGGAGATCCCCTGTTTTTACAATACAGCCTTGTGGCAGAAATTGCACATTCTTTACCATTATAATAAATATAGTATATCCTTCCTTTGTGAAAAAGTCAAGTTTCAGGAAAAAACTAATTCCAAGGACTTGTTTTTTTCTTTGGAATGGAGTATCATATGATAAGATAGGAAAGAAATGCAAAAACACTGCAGGAGGATCAATCGTGAGTTATTCCAGAGAAATAGATCATACAGAACGAAAACGACGAAAGAAAAGGAAACACACAGCAAAAAAATTCTTTGCGGGATTTTGCCTGTGTATTGCTATTGTGATCGCAAGCTTTGCCGTATATGTAATGAGCCTTGGGAAAGGCATTCCCGACACGAGACAAGGGGAGATCGCCACCCAGCTTGCGGCATGGGATGAAAATGAGACGGCGGGAACGGAAGTCCCTGTAACAGAGTCTTCTGCCCTGCCAACGGAGACGGAGCCTGTTACGGAGGAGACCACGGAGCCTACGGAGCCGCCCCTCCCGGCCCATGTAGAAGAGGCTCTGACCCTTATGGAGGAACTGACTCTGGAGGAAAAACTCTGGCAGATGATCTTCCTGACCCCGGATGAACTGACAGATACCAACGGACCTACCATCGCAGGGGACGGCACCCGTACCGCCATTGAGAACTACCCCGTAGGTGGCTTGGTATATTTCGGAGAGCATATTCTCTCTCAGGATCAGATCTCGGAAATGATCGGCAATACCCAGAGTTATTCCAAGATCCCTCTCTTTATAGGCGTAGATGAAGAAGGGGGCTATGTGTCCCGTTTGAATAAGATCAATGTGGTGCCTTGGACAGACCCTATGGAAGACTATGGCGCAGCGGGAGATGAACAGGCTGTCTATGATCTGGGCACAGAATTTGCAAAGGGTTTGGAAAGCGTAGGCTTTAATCTGGACTTTGCCCCTGTGGCAGATGTGCTGACGAACCCTTATAATACGGAACTGGACACCCGTACATTCAGTGATGACCCTGCAGTGGCAGGGGCCATGGTTGCCCAAATGGTTAAGGGCTTGCAGGATGGCAATATTATCTCCTGCCTGAAGCACTTTCCCGGCCACGGCAGTACATCGGCAGATTCCCATTACGGTCAATCTGTCAGCGACAGAAGCCTCGAAGAACTCCGTGAGACAGAATTCCTGCCCTTTGCCATGGGCATTGAGGCCGGCGCGGAACTGGTGATGATCTCCCATATGTCCTTGCCTGAGGTAACGGGAAATGGCGAGCCTTGTGATTTCTCTTATAGAGTCGTTACGGAACTGCTCCGTGAGGAACTGGGCTTTGAGGGTCTTGTGGTTACGGACTCTCACGAAATGGGAGCCATTTCTTATTACTATGATTGCGGTGAGGCGGCAGTTCGGGCAGTACAGGCAGGCTGTGACGTGATCCTGATGCCCACCGATAAGACCGATGCCTTTGAGTCCCTCTTGGCAGCGGTGCAGGACGGAACCCTTACAGAAGAACGGATCAACGAAAGCGTCCTGCGGATCCTGAGCCTCAAGTACAAATACGGCATCATTGTCGAATAAGATCCCCAACGGTTTTCTTGTGTCAGGCGCTGCCACAAGAAAACCGTCTTTTATGGATAAATCCCGGTTTGTCGAGCCGTTGGCTCGTAATGAATCATGAAGTCGCGTTGCTGATGAATGATGAATCATGAATCATTGATGTGTGGCTACGCCACGGATTGAAATAGGGCGACGCCCATGTTGTACCATCAAATCACAGTTTATCGGCCTGTTTATGGATTGCACCTGTAGGGGCGAAGCCGTGTCTTCGCCCGTGGCAGTATCGTCGCGGATAGCAAGTTTTTCATTCGCAAAAAATCATCGTACCACATCGTAGGGGCGAACTGTGTTCGCCAGAAAATGTTTCGATTTTGTGCGTTTTTCGTATAAATAACAACATTT
>JAZSAO010000485.1:0-7134 GCA_045601945.1 Faecousia sp.
TATTGGATAACCACATTATTCTGATTGTGTGTAATGTTATTTACGCGGTTGAAATATATTACTATTTGTGATATAATATAGCCACTGTTAGATTAAGGATGGTGTGCTATGAAAACCTATACCATCGTTGCCGGTGTCAACGGCTGTGGCAAAAGTAGCTTGACCGGTGTTTTGCGGACAGAAAGCAATAACCTTGGTATCATTATCGATGTGGATAAGATCACCGCTGCCTGTGGCGGAAATCTTTTAGAGGGTGGTAAGAAAGCGATTGCCCTGATTGATGATTGTCTGGAAAAGGAAATCTGCTTTACACAGGAAACTACCCTTTCCGGAAGAAAAACTCTGGATACCATCAAGCGTGCCATTGCAAAGGATTACCATATTCGCCTTTATTATGTTGGATTGGACACAATAGAAGAAAGTCTGCTCCGTATAGAGAATCGTGTTAAAAAGGGCGGACATAATATCGACACCGAGACAGTTAGCAGACGGTTCGGCAAACGATTTGAGGACTTGCTTGCGGTGCTTCCTTATTGTAACGAGGCAACCTTGTATGATAACGACAACGGCTTTGCTACTGTGGCAAAGTACAAGAACGGAGAATTACAAACCATTGGACAAACCAGTCCCCGGTGGCTTTTGGAATTAATCGAAAGAATGAAATGATAATACTGTTTCTTGGTAAAATGGTTTAACAACCATTTTATTGCAAGATGAATATCCTGCACCGCCTTTAGCGGCAAGACAGTATTACAGGTTATTTCTTGGCGGCTCTGCCGCCATGCCGCTTATTAGCGGCATAATAAAACGGTTAAACCGTTTTATTAGAAATAAGTATAAAATCGTGTGTCGTATTTGGCACACGATTTTTGTATATTTCCTAAATGTCATTGGATCCTAACTTGACACCGGCAGAGGGCATGGTCCTTGGACCCTCTGCCAAAATGTTTACCATTGCCGACCCGGTTATCGTCTATGGTGTAAGCGCCAGTGTAGTATATGGGCTTATTTATTGGATAACAACATTATTTTAGCGGGCGAACACAGTTCGCCCCTACAGTCAGACCAGAAGATTTTCTCTCGATTTGCAGTGCATACCGTAATGAAATAGGCTCCGGAGGTGGAATAGTCGTAATCTTTTATGCGTATTTCTTTGCGTTTAGGAAAGTCGTTCATATGCTTACCTCAGAATAGATTCAACAAACATCCAAAGACCACCGATCATACCCGCAGAAAAAATTATAGCAAAAAAGAAATAAAGAAATCGTACAAATCGTTTTGCAGTAGTTTTCTCGACTGCGTATTTTGAGGTATTGATAAAATGAAAAGCAGTTTCCGCAAAAAGCAGCACAAAAGCCATGATAACCGGGAGCTTCTCGTTTAGTGTATCGCCAGCCAAAAACAAAGCTTTCGATTCATAAACAAATCCTTCACAGGGATAATCGGGAAGCAAAGCCATGATAACTGAAAAGCAAACGAACAAGAGAAACAGTGAATAAAAAACAATTCCCGAATATGTGAGTTTGTATCGATTTGCTTTCGCATTCTTAGTGCGGCCATTTACAGGATCAGATTGTCCGATCAATAGCCTGTAAACGGTTTTGTTTTTGATGGTAACATATCGCTTAAAAAGCAAATGAGGATGATAGGTAGAATTGGCTCTTGTCAAAATAAATACGATAAGCAAAAAACAATGGAAACATATACATCTCATTCACCTCGTTTTTATTATACCACATTGTCACAATGATGCAAATAGATTATTTTGAAGCGTTAGATCCATTGCTGTTTTGTGTTGCAAGATTGGGGATTCTGCGATATAATTGCGGTGGGTGATTCATATGTACAAAACAGTCAATGCGTATTATATAGAAAAATTCGGGTGCAAGGTGTACAAGCTGTCTTTGGATGGGGGATTTACCTGTCCCAATCGGGATGGAACCATTTCTACCGGGGGCTGTATTTTCTGCTCTGCCCAGGGAAGCGGGGACTTTACCCAAGGGGGCGCCGACATTCGAGAACAACTGGAACAGGCGAAAAAACGGGTGGAGGCAAAGATCAAAACGGGGAAATATATTGCCTATTTTCAATCCTTCACCAATACCTACGGGCCGGTAGAGAGGTTAAGGATGCTGTTTTACGATGCAATTGCGCCGGATGATATTCTGGGTCTTGCCATTGGGACCCGTCCCGATTGCCTCCCGGAGGAAACCATCGCCTTATTGCAAGAACTGAACCAAATCAAGCCCGTAACGGTAGAACTGGGACTCCAGACTGCAGATGACAGAGTCGGGGACTATATTAACCGCGGGTATAAAACCGAGGTTTATGAAAAAGCGGTTTCTCGACTGAAGCAGGCAGGGCTTGAGGTTGTGACCCACATTATTATTGGACTGCCTGCGGATGATCCTGTTGCCACCACCCGTTTTGCGGTAGCTTGCGGTACGGACGGGGTGAAATTCCATCTTCTCCATATTCTGAAAAACACCGTTCTCGCAAAAGAATACGAAGAAGGAAAAATTAAGGCGCTATCTTTGGAGGAGTATGCCTGCCGCCTGAAAGAATGCATTGCTGTATTACCGGCAGATACCGTAGTCCACAGGATCACGGGAGATGGGGCGAAAAGGGATCTGATTGCCCCTCTGTGGTCCGGAGATAAAAAGAAAACGCTGAATTTTCTTGCCCGATATCTTGGACAGGAGTCTTTTGCAAAGTAGGGTCTTTCTACCGCTTTTCTTGGAATGGGGTGGGAAATCCTAAGATAACTGCCTATAAAATCGCAAAATGTCTTGACACCGTTGGAGACATGGGATATACTATACCATATAAGGGGGAAGTGTTCCCAAGATTACCGTAGGGGAGCAGACCTTACATACAGACCCTGGAGGGATCACAATGGGCATAAATGCAAAGGATTTAAAAAATTTATCCAGAGGAGATCTTTTGGAACTTCTTTTGGCACAAACCGAACGCGTGGAAGAGTTGGAACAGGAACGTACGGAACTGAAAAAACAGGTGGAAACAAAGGATATTTTGATTGAGAAATCCGGCACCCTTGCAGAAGCCGCTTTGGCAATTAACCGTGTGTTTCAGGCTGCGGATCAGGCAGCGGCTCAGTATTTGAGCAATGTGATGCGACTCTACGATGAACAACTGGAAAAGAACGCAGAACTGGAACGGGAATACGCAAGAAAGCGCGGGATCCTTTCCGGAGAAATTGCAGAAGATGCAGAACTTGCGGAGCGGGCGTCGGGTGCCGCGGAAGCTGTAGATCGGGAGACGGCAAAATCTGCCGAATTGAAACAGCAGGAAGCAACCGAGGAATGCGAGGCTATGGTACAGGAAGCAACTGCGAAATGCGAGACTATGGTACAGGAGACAGTTGCCAAGTGTGATACCATGGTACTGGAAACAACTTCAAAATGTGAAGCAATGTTGCGGGAAGCAACGGCTATGTGTGATGCGATCCGAGAGGAAAACCAGATCAAATGTGCCGAAGAGGAATTGGCGGTTCAGACAAGATGCCGTGAACTGGAACAGTCTACACAGGTTGCTTGTGAGGAAATGAAGCAAAAAGCTAAGAATGACGCGCAGGCTTATTTGGAAAAGGCCTACGACGAACTGGCAAAGCATATTGCTGCGAACGGAGAACTGAAAACTCTCCTGCGGTCGAAGGGATAAAATATGGCAAGAAAGAAAAGAACCCCCGAAAGTTTAAGTGCCGAAGAGGTTAGGGGAGAACTGGACCGAGTACATAGCAAGCATCGTTTTCACAGTGTGATCCGCAGTACCATCTATACACTGATCGTAGTTGCGGCAATTGCAGTTTTGGTAGCAACGCTGTGGATGCCTGTTCTGCAGACCTTCGGTGACTCTATGACGCCCACCTTAGATGACGGCCAGATCGTTATTTCTCTGAAATCCGGCGAATTTACCACAGGTGATGTAGTTGCATTCTATTATAACAACAAGATCCTGATCAAGCGTCTGATTGCCGGTCCCGGAGACTGGGTTAACATTGATGAGGCAGGACATGTCTATGTCAATGGTGAAGAATTGATCGAACCCTATGTGGATGAACTGGCCTTTGGTTACTGCGATATCCAGCTTCCCTATCAGGTGCCGGATGAGAGATACTTTGTGATCGGAGACCATCGCTCGGTTTCGCTGGACTCTCGTAGCAGTTCCATTGGTTGCGTTGCTACAGAGCAAATCGTCGGACGTATCGTGTTCCGCGTATGGCCGATTAAGGATTTTGGCACCCTTACGGGAGAATAAACAGAAAAACTGCTGACTCAACAAAGGTCAGCAGTTTTTTGTTAAATATGTGGGGATCAGTAAGAGCGGATATAACGAGCAGAACTGCTCGGAGCCGGTCGCATTTTGATTCCGGAGACGATTCCCATAGCCATAAAGGAGGTTAAAATGGAACTACCGCCGTAGCTGATGAAGGGAAGTGCCAGACCTACAACCGGCACAATGCCCAGACAAACGCCGATATTAACCATGATTTGGAACAACAGCATAGAGGCCATGCCGATGCAGATCAGATGGTTGGTGTAATCTTCGGTATGCATGCCGATGTAGAAAATTCTTGCAACGATGGCAAACAACACAACAAGCAGAATGATACAGCCGAAGAATCCCAGTTGTTCGCCTACAGCAGAGAAAATGGAGTCTGTGTGTTTGGCGGGGAGATAGCTGTCACTGTATTTGCCATTAAACAGACCTAAGCCCGTCAGACCACCGGTGCGGAGGGTTTTTTCGTTCATGGTAGCCTGATAACGAACACCCCATCCTGTGGGATCGATGCTTGGATCGAAGACCGCCAGGATGCGTTCTCTCATATACTCTTTGAAGACGTATTCCCAAATGATGGGCGAGATCAAGGCGGTAACAATCAGCAAAACAATGAACCAGCGGAAGCGGACACCGCCTAAGAAACCCATAGCAATAAAGACAAAAAGGTAAATCAAGGAAACGCCCAAGTCACCGGAGATCACAAGGTTAAAGCCGGTAATGGAGATCGCGTGAAGCAAAAGCTTTATAAACGTGAGGGGGGACTTGATACGGGTTTGGTTAACGCTCATGGTTTTTGCCAAAATAATGATATACGTGATCTTACAAACTTCGGCAGGCTGAATATTAAATGGTAAGAAGGGAATTTGCAGCCAACTTTTATTGCCGGAATCGCCTTCGATACCGAAAACCAAGAGCAGACCGATGAACAGGAAATTAAAGACAAACAGCAGTGTACGCTGTCCTGTTAGAATTTCGATATCAAAGGCAGTGAAGAATAGGTATAGGATTACTCCGAAAACCAGGGTGCCGATCTGAATGGACATATTACGGATACTGCCCTCTTCCCCCATGACGGCGGAGATCATTACAATACCGAAAATTGTAGCTATGACACATAAGATCAGAAGAATCATATCTCCTTTATGGAAAACATTCCACATCAAATTACGAAATCGTTTCAAAGGCTCACCTCCAACAGACCTATTTTATCATGGTTTTTGGATTCTGTAAACTAAAAAATTTTGCAAAATGGAGAAAGCTGTGATATAATAAGCAAATAAAAGTATTTTGCAATGGGTTCCTATAGATTTTCGGGAGCCTTGAGAATAGGAGCGTGGGTCCATGACCTTTATAACGAACAGTCCGGAAGAGACCGAGGCCATAGGGCAGGCGCTGGGACAGACATTACGCGGTGGCGAGATCGTTGCCTATACAGGCGATCTGGGAGCGGGAAAGACAGCCTTTACCCGCGGCTTGGCGAAAGGCTTGGGAATCAATATGTCGGTAACCAGCCCTACATATACATTGGTGAATGAGTATACGGGGGGCAGATTGGAACTGTTCCATTTTGATATGTATCGTTTAAGCAGCAGTGAAGACCTCTTTGACATCGGGTGGGAAGACTACCTCTGCCGGGGCGGTGTCTGCGCTGTAGAGTGGAGCGAAAATGTTGCCGATGCCATGGAGGATGCCATTTGGGTCAGGATCCAACGGCTGGGAGAAAACGAAAGATCCATTACCATAGAAGGAGGCTCTATAGATGAAGATCTTGGGCTTTGAAAGCTCTGCAAAAGCCTGTTCCGTTGCCCTGCTGGATAGCGGAGTATTGGTTGGAGAATATTATCAGAACTGTGGACAGACCCACAGCCGCACCTTGCTCAAAATGGCAGAGGATCTGCTGGAAAACTGCGGGGTGGAATCTGTAGATGCAGTGGCCTGTGCCGCAGGTCCCGGCAGCTTTACCGGTGTCCGGATCGGTGTCGCCGCCGCAAAGGGCTATGCTTGGGGAAAGCAAATCCCCTGCGTTGGGGTATCTACCTTAGAGGCTATGGCTCATCAGGCAAGGACATTTGATGGGCTCATTTGCTGTGTTATGGATGCTCGACGGGATCAGGTTTACCACGGTCTTTTCAACTGTGAGAATGGAGAATTGGAACGTTTGGTAGAGGATTGTGCCATTTCCATAGAGGAACTGAAAACAGCATTACTTTCCTACGAAGAATATTGCGGAGAGAACCGCGAGCCTGTCCTTTTCGTAGGGGACGGTGCCAAGCTGTGCCATAAGGCAATGGATGGCTACGACTGCGCTCCGGAGCATCTGTGTATGCAGCGGGCCTCCGGTGTTGTACTGGCGGCAGCTGATGCTCTCCATCGAGGAGAAGCAGGAGATGGAGCGACCCTCAGCCCCAACTATCTCCGCCTGTCCCAAGCGGAACGAGAACGAAACGAACGGCTGAAAGCAGAATAGTAAGATCCCATCTGTAGGATAAATCACTGTTTGTTGCACTGTTTACCAAATCAGAATCAGCCCTTGCCACTCCAATGGGAGAGGTGCCCAAAGGGCGGAGAGGGCAGTAGGGATTCCCCCAAAAGTACCGAGTGCGTAGGATGATGAGCAGAATACGGTGCCTACTACCATAGATTTCTCCAAATTTTAGATGCCAACTGCCCACTCCGCCGCAGTCGCGGCACCTCCCCCATTGGAGAGGCAAGTGCGGTTACTAACTTAAACCGGATCGATAAACGAAAATTTACATTCCTGTTCGTCCCGCAGGGACACAAAAATCGACAAGAAACAAGATAACGACTTGAGCGTAGCGCCGGGAGAGGAGT
>JAZSAO010000486.1:0-1569 GCA_045601945.1 Faecousia sp.
CATCATCCTACGGACTCGGTACGTTAGGGGTAATCCCTACTGCCCTCTCCGCCCTTTGGGCACCTCTCCCATTGGAGAGGCAAGGGCTGATTCTGATTTGGTAATCAGTGCGACAGACAGTGATTTGATGGTACAACATGGACGAAGCCCTATTTCAAATCCGTGGCGTAGCCACACATCAATTATTCATTATTCATCATTCATCAGCAACGCGACTTCATTATTCATTACGAACCAACGGTTCGACAAACTGTGATTTACAGGTGGGAATTATTTCTACGCCTTAAAGTTATAGATAGGCTTGAGGACTTGGATCACATCTACCGCATCGGCAATGACACCAATAATATCCTCTAAAGACTTATAGGCCATGGGGGCTTCGTCAAGGGTGGATTCGCTGACACAGGTGGTGTAGATGCCTTCCATGGTCTTCTTGTAGGCTTCCAGATCCAGAGTCTCCTTGGCCTTGGCACGGGACATGATCCTGCCGGCTCCGTGGGGTGCAGAATCGTTCCATTCGGGATTTCCCTTGCCTCTTGCCATAATACTGCCGTCGCGCATATTGATGGGGATCAGAAGAAGTTCACCCTCATGAGCCGCAATGGCTCCCTTACGGAGGATCATCTCCTTGGTATCAATATAATTGTGGATGGTATGGAAGGCAGACAGAGCAGTCATTCCCGTGCGTTCCAAAAGGATCTCTGCCATCTTCTCACGGCTTCTCTTGGCAAACTGCTGGCACAGTTCTACATCGTGGAGGTAGTCCTCCATATAGGTACCGTAAAGATAGCACAAGTCTGCAGGTACGGTAGGCTCCTTAGCCTGCCACTGCCGGTGGAGTTCCTTTAAGGCAACCTGAATTTCCTGTCTGCGTCCCTGCTCCTTGTAGCTACGGATCAACTCCTCTTGGGCCTTGAACAGATCTTCCTTTCCTAAATTCAGATCAACTGCCAAATTCTGATAGTGCTCTGCCACCTGCTTGCCCAAATTGCGGCTACCAGAATGGATGACCAAATATTTTGTACCATCGGAGGCAACATCGATCTCGATAAAATGGTTGCCACCACCAAGCGTTCCTAAGCTACGTTCCAGACGCTTGGTATCCTTTAAATGTCTGTAGCACCGAAGAGTGGTAAGGTCAAATCGTTCCTTTCTTCCGTCCCACACTCTCGTTCCGCTGGGAATATAATGGGCCGCCGCATCTACGAAGGCAAAGTCAATATCGATCTTCCCCAATTCTACGGTATACATACCACAGCCAATATCCACGCCCACAATATTGGGAACGACCTTGTCGGTAATGGTCATGGTCGTACCAATCGTACAGCCCTTACCTGCATGAACATCGGGCATAATACGGATCTTGGACTCCCGAGTAAAATCATGATCGCACATTCTGCGGATCTGTTCGATGGCTTCATCCTCTACCACAGTTGCATAGCAAATAGCTGTGTTTACCTTTCCTTTGATTTCTAACATAATGTTGCTCCTTTCTTCTATTGATTACATTCACATTGTACAACGCATTTCCTTCCAATTCACGGAAAAAAAGCTGCGAACTCACGTTCC
>JAZSAO010000487.1:0-4616 GCA_045601945.1 Faecousia sp.
AATTCTGCCCTGAGTGCGGTGCGAAGAAGCCCGATGCAAGCTGGACCTGCCCCGATTGTGGCGAAGCTGGAATCACTTCTAACTTCTGTCCCAACTGCGGCAAAAAGAAGGGAGAATAAAAATGAAAAAGACGCTAATTTATCTCTCTGTAGCAATCGGCATATATACACTGATTGCTTGCGGAATGCTTCCGAATTTTAATGCTATGTTGGTGGTAGCATACCTCTTTGGTGTGCTCGCAATCCTGACCGGATGGTATACCATTCGTTTGACCTTAAAGCATGGCAAGGATGCAAAGAGCCAGTTCTATGGTTTCCCTATTCTCCGTGTGGGTGCAATCTATGTGGTCATTCAACTCGTTGTAAGCATTCTTTCCATGATTTTTGCAAAGCATTTGCCTATTGGTATTTTACTTCCCGTCTTTGTTGCATTTTTCTGTGTTGCAGCAGCGGGCTTAGCCACAACAGCAGCAACCCGTGACGAGATCCACCGGCAGGATACCGATCTGAAAAAGAAGGTATCCAAAATGCGCGAGCTGCAATCTTTGGGAAACACCATGCTCCGGCACTGTGAGGATGAACAGCTTAAAAAAGAAATTGAAACGCTTTCAGCTTCCCTGCGTTACAGCGACCCTGTAAGCAGTGAAGCCTTAGAGGGAATCGAAAATGATCTAACAGCCTGTTTGCAAGATTTGCAGGCAGCGGTGGTAGATGCAGATAAGGCTGCCGCCATGCAGCTTTGTAAGCGTGCGCAGAAACTACTGACCGAGCGTAATCGTCTTTGTAAATTAAACAAATAAGGAGGAACTGTCATGGCATTGTTCAAGTGCAAGATGTGCGGTGGTGATTTGGAGTTGCACGAGAATCAAAGCATAGCGACCTGTGAATATTGTGGCACGCAGCAAACCCTGCCCAAGCTGTCTGATGACCGCAGGGCGAACCTTTATGACAGAGCAAATCATTTCCGCCGCAATAATGATTTCGACAAGGCAATGGGAATTTACAACCAAATTCTCAATGATGACACTACTGATGCCGAAGCCTATTGGTCTTTGGTCTTGTGCCGTTACGGTATTGAGTATGTAGAGGATCCTGCAACCCACAAGCGTGTACCGACTGTCAACCGTGCGCAGTTTACCTCCATCTTTGCCGACGAAGACTATAAGTCTGCCATTGCCAACGCCGACACAGCGCAGAAAACGGTTTATGAGGCAGAGGCGAAGGCGATTGACGAGATTCAAAAGGGAATTTTGGCAATTTCGCAGAAGGAAGAGCCCTTTGATGTCTTTATCTGCTACAAGGAAACAGATAACAACGGCAGAAGAACCCCCGACTCCGTTTTAGCAAACGACTTGTACCACCAGCTTACTCAAGAAGGATTTAAGGTTTTCTTCGCTCGTATTACATTGGAAGATAAGCTTGGCACGGCTTACGAGCCTTATATCTTTGCCGCGCTGAACTCTGCCAAGGTCATGGTCGTTCTTGGCACAAAGCCCGAATATTTCAAAGCAGTATGGGTCAAGAACGAGTGGAGCCGTTATCTTGCCCTGATTAAAAACGGTGCAAAGAAGATCCTAATTCCTGCCTACAAGGATATGGATCCCTATGATCTGCCGGAGGAATTCTCCCACCTGCAGGGGCAGGATATGTCCAAGTTAGGATTTATGCAAGATCTGATTCGTGGCATTAAGAAGCTGACACATACAGAAACTCCTGCCGCTACGGTAGTAAAGGAAACCGTTATCAATGCCACCGGCATCAATACAGCACCCCTTCTAAAGCGCGCCTTTATGTTCCTGGAGGACGGAGACTGGTCTGCTGCAAGTGAGTATTGTGAAAAGGTTCTGGACATTGACCCCGAATGCGCACAGGCTTATGTAGGCAAGCTCATGGCAGAGCTGAAAGTCCGCATACAGGAAAAGTTAAAGGATTGTGAAAAACCCTTTGATAATCTAAACAATTATAAAAAGGCAGTCCGTTTCGCAGACAGTGAGCTGAAAGAAACCCTGACGAGCTACATAGACCACATCTACAATCGGAATGCAGAATATGTGTACGAGTTAGCCATAACACAAATGAGACAAGCAGTAAACAGAGAAGGGTATACTTTTGCAGCAGAGTACTTCGACTCCATTCCTCACTACAAGGATGCTTCTGTCCTTGCACAGCAGTGCCGGGAAAATGCAGCAAACGCCCAGTTTGAGGGAATCTATAAGTGTGCAAAATTATGTATGGAACAAGCAAGTAACGAAACAGGGTATATAAATGCGGCACAACTTTTCAAATCGATTTCTCAATATCGAGATTCGGCTGAACTTGCCCAACTGTGTAGTGAATATGCAGAGGAGCAACGGAAAGAGGAAGAGAAAAAGCGTGTTGAAGAAGAGAGAAGACGTACAGAGGAAAAGAAAAAGCGTATTGAAGAAGTGAGAAGACGTACAGAGGAAAAGAAAAAGCGTGTTGAAGAAGAGAGAAGACGTAAAGAGGAAGAGCAAAAGCGGGCTGAAGAAGAGAGACGGCGTAAAGAGGAAGAGCAAAAAGCCGTTATGCTCTATAAAGGATATAAAGCTGCTATTAGGATAGAATCTATACAGAATAAAATTGCTGCTTTGGATAAGGAAAGGACCTCCCTTGGTCTCTTTTCTATAAAACGCAAGAAGGAAATAGCAGATAGAATCCATATTTTGAAAATGAATATGCAAAGAATTATGGAAGACAAAACTGTAAGCCTACCCTGTGCCGGAACAAGCCAGGCTGTGCGGGAAGAATTGAACAATCTTGATTTAGGAAGAAAACTGTTGCAGAGAATAGATGGTATGAAAAACATAAAGAAGGGCGAATATATTATATTCGGCTCATACGAACAAGACAACAATACTGCAAACGGAAAAGAGGAAATCGAGTGGCTTGTCCTTGAAGTAAATGATAAGAAAGCATTGGTAGTCAGCAAATATGCTCTTGACTGTAAGAAATACAATCTAAACCATACGGACAGCACATGGGAGACTTGTTTCCTTCGCAGCTGGCTGAATAAAGATTTTATAAATTCTGCATTTTCTGCCGATGAAAAGTCAATGATTCCTACGGTAACAGTGTCAGCAGACAAAAATCCCAAACATAGCACAAATCCCGGTAATGCAACTCAGGATCAAGTTTTCCTATTGAGCATTACCGAGGTCAAAAAATATATTGGTGCACCTGAGACACTAGAGTGTAAACCTACAGCTTATGCAGTGGCCAAAGGTGCTGAGAAAGACAGAAGAGATAACTGCAATTGGTGGTTGCGGACGATCGGCGAAAGACAGACCACGGCCGATGTTGTCGATTGTGACGGTGATGTTCGGGAATCTGGCTTCGGTGTCCACGCCACAGATGTTGCTGTCCGCCCCGCTTTGTGGATCGATCTGAACTCTTAAATTCTGATACTTATCAAATAGAAGGAGGAGAAAACGATGACAAGAAGCTGTATGGAATGTCAAGAGGAATTAAAAGAACTCAAAGGATACTATATTTGCGACAGATGCAAAATAGTGCACTTTGCAAATAACACGTCTCCAAACGAAAAAGAAAAGAGGATTAAGGATTATATCGCTACAATCCAAAAGGCAATTAGGGAAAAAGCAGATGAGTATCATGATCTTGAACAGAGGCATACCGTGGGAAAGATTCTTACTGAAGATGAAGATATAGTGCGTAAGAATTTATGGAAATTTAATGATATCCGCACAGAATTAGAATTGCTTCTTAATCAAAATGACTCCCTGAAAAACAATCGTGTGAGAGAATTGTTGTACAGACTTTTGATGATATCAGATTGGCTCGAAACAACCTTTGAAGTTTCCGATTAATCCTTTTTAAAGTCTGGCCTTTTCAGCAGCATTGCCGTAATGCAGATGATGAAGGGCACTAAGACCGGGGTATACCGCCTTTAGGCGGCTTGTGTGGGAGCGACGCTCGTGGTAATAGTGCTAATAACACGAGGGGGTGGTCTGCGCATTGAGTAGATTCGAATTTTTCTACCGTAACTCGCAGAAATACTCGTTATTTTCGGCAAAATCAGAACTATTTCTCACAATACGCAGAACATTCTCTCTAATGCAAGAAACTATAAACGCATAGAAAAGTGGTGAATTCTTAATGCTCTTAGAGGAATATTGCAGACAACTGGAACAGCGAATCTCAGATTTGGAAAAAGAAAATGCCCGATTGCGCGACTTGCTGGGTCTTGATGCTCCGAAGCACGCAGAAGGTATTCCCGTTATGTCACATAGCGATCCTGCCCATGCCTCTAATATGACGAAAGAGATGGTCGATCCATTATTCCAGCCAAGCACCACCTCCGGAGTGCACAAGTTCAGTTCTCCTGAGGAAAAGATTCGACTGTTTCGCAGTATGTTCCGCGGCCGAGAGGATGTGTTTGCAAAGCGATGGTACAGCCTTACCAAGGAAAAGGGCGGCTACTCCCCGGTTTGCGGTAACGAGTGGAAAGATGGTATCTGCCCAAAGCCCAAAAGCAGCTGCTCCAAATGTGACCATCGGCTATCCGTTGCCCTTAGTGACGAGGCCATTTTTCAGCATCTCAGCGGAAAGGATCCTTACGGACGGGATGTTGTGGGC
>JAZSAO010000488.1:0-2541 GCA_045601945.1 Faecousia sp.
GCTTTCAGGATCAGTGCATTGGACACTACACAAATGTCCGTACACAGACCGACCAGTTCGATCCGATCCCCAGGCCAGAAGGCAAAAATACTCCAGTGAGTCCAACCGAAGGTAGGCTTATCGATACAGTGGGCGTTTTCCGTAAACAGCTCACTTGGGATCTGCCATCCCTCTGTTCCCTTGATACAGTGAGGGACAGGGAGCTTCTTGCCTTCGGGAGTGTCTAAATAATCCTCTCCGTGGGTGTCACGGGTATAGATAATATTCCAGCCTTGGGCAATACGGGCTTGGATCTTCTCCTTGACTCGGGGAACGATAGCCTGAGCTTCGGGGGTTCCCAAGGCCCCGTCAATAAAGTCCTTCTGCATATCGATTACGATCAGTGTGTTATTCATAGGAATGATCCTTTCTGTATTATTGATTGAAGTAAGCTAAAGCTGTATCGGAATAGGCCATGAGAGCCTTACACAGCTCCAGAAGGGTTCCGGTTCTGCCGTTACCATAGGTATCCGGGCTATACAGGGTGGTGGGGGAGACGGGAACGCCGTCACAGTAAACTGTGGCAGTGATCACTGTGCGAAGCTCCGCAGCCAGCAGGGTATCCAAATCGAAAGCATAGAAATTCCGATCGGGAACGTAGGTCTTGATCTGTGTAACCGTTCCGGTTACAGTTTCTCCCTGCCAATTTTCGTAACTGTAACGAAGCTCCAGACTGTTGGGATCTCCCGTAAAGCCTGTAAGATCGGCGATAAACTTTACGGTTACCTTAGAATCCAGATTCAGTGTTTTTCCGGTCCAAGTGACCGTAGGCTCGGTTACATCCTCTAAAACCTTGTTGTTGTTTTGGAAGGAGACGGTCTCCAAATCCGTAAGGAGTGCTTTTTGCTCCTGGGTCAGTGCACCATCCGCCAGGGCATCTGTCCGATAGCCCTTGTAAAGCTGGGCAGCAGAGCCATAGCGCAGAAGCTCTGCACACAGCTTTTTCAGGCTCCCGGGGCTGCTTGTTTTATTCAGCTGGGCATAAGCATAGTCTGCCACACTGTAAACATCTGCTCCGGAGCAATAGGGAGTCTCTCCCTTGGTCATGTGCAAGGTGGCTTTGATCTCATTGCTCATATGGACAGCAGTGATTCCCGTCAGGGTGAAATAATAATAGTCTCCCTTTAATACAGGGTCTACGGTGACTGTTTGGGTACCGGTCAGCCCCGTACCCTCATACACAGGAACCTCACAGCTGAGCCGGAAGCTGTCATAGTCAGCCATAGAAGAGACACTGACAGCATAGTTCATAGAAATATCACTGGCAAGATTCAAACTGTGACCGATTTTGATGCTTTCATCCAAAACAGGCTCGGAGGGACTCCCCGGCTGGGTGGGATCGGAGGGAGTTTCCGGCTCTACGGGACGGGGAGACCCGATGGGAATGATTTCCATGTCGAAGTATTCTCTTCCTCCTGCAGTGACATTGGGAATATAATACCCGCCGAAGCAGTTATAAGAGCTTGCCCGGTACACAAGAGCGCGGTTGGCTGTTTCGGAAGTAACCTGCCAAGAGCCGTTTGTACCGGCTTTAATTGTCCAGTAATAGGCATCGACAGATCCACCCAGATTGGTGCCGGAGGGATATCTGAGATAGTAGGCTCCGTTATAGATCGTGTATTTTCCTGTTGCCGAATCATAGGTTAGCTCCAGGGCGACATTTTCGGATTCTGCCTGATCCACATAGCCCTGAGAGCCGTCTACGGAAATGGGATACAGCTTGCCGCTCTGAGCAGAGAAGGTGTTGGGAAGTGCCATATACTGCCCATTAACCTTGGCGGCAATAACAAAGGTACCGCTGACCCCTATGTCAAAGGGAATGACAGGAGGCTTTTCCATACCGCATTGGGTGCAGATCTCCCCAACATAATTGTGTCCCAAGGGAGAAACGGTCTCGCTGTAGCTATGGCCGCAAGCTTCGCAGGTATAGGTTACGGAGCCTTCCTCCATACAGGTGGCAGTTGTAACAGAGCTCTTATAGCTATGCCCTGTAGCAGGAACAACCACGTCCTGTGAAGTGACTCGGTTTTCCGAATTTGCATCTGTAAAGAGAGCACCGCAAGCTGTACACTCATAATAGGCGATAGTGCCTGTCTCTAAGCACTTGGCAGGGACAGCCTCGTGGAAGCTTAGGCTCACATGGGCACAGGGGGCAGCTAATGTCCATGTAGAATCGACCTGCTGGAGATCATCCACATTCCCGTGACCGGGATACACATCCTCGGAAGAGACTACAATAGGGAAGGCACAGTATTGCTCTCGAGCTTCCGAGATGGTGTCATAGCTGCTTGCATGGCACCAGTCCCAGAGACCCACTTCCTCTTTCATGTAGGAAATGGCTTCTCTCACCATCTTCCCCAGAAGCATCTGTCCCCAGAAGGCGCTTTCCCAATCATAGTCATACTGGAATGTGACAGATTGAGAATAGCCGAAGCAAACCTCAACGCCCTTAGCTCTCAGGGGAGCGTGCATTCCCTCTGTAGCCATACCCAGACAGATGGC
>JAZSAO010000489.1:0-8768 GCA_045601945.1 Faecousia sp.
GGGCGATGCTGTGTTTGCGCAGCCGTTGGCGAGGAACGAGCCTTACGGATGCGGCATACCCCTTGCGGGTGCATCGCCCGAGGCACTTACAATAAGTACCGGAGCTTATTTTGCGTAATCATGACGATTATGTTCGCCTGCTAATGCTCGACAACGAAAATGTTGTTATTTATACTTATTTCTAATAAAACGGTTAATCCGTTTTATTAGAAATAAGTATAAGGGGCACGATTTCCTATCTGTTCTTCCGGGAAGATAATCCGTACCGGTTTGATAGAAATCACCAAGCTTGATCAATACGATGGTGGGAACATCGTTTTCACCGGTTTCGTACTTCAAATACCCGGTTTGAGACATCCCTGACATTTGTGCAACCTGTTTTTGTGTCAGAAGGTCAAAAATCGTCTTCTGTAGGAAGCAGTCAGTTTGCGTGACTGCTTCCTACAGTTTGTAAAGGTACAGAAGACTGTATGATATGCGAAGGTATCAGCCAACCTTTTCCCACTGTGCATAGAGCGTGGTTGTGGTTGTGTTCTGGCCGTTGCCGGAGAAATAGTCGTAGATGCCATAGGCTGTTCCGCTTCCGTCGGAGGCGGTGTTCCAGCCCTTGAAAACATAGCCCTCACGGATAAAGGTACAGACGGGAAGCGCACGGTAACCGTAAGCATCTACATTCATGGATGCCATGGTTCCCACACCGCCGTTGGCGTTGAAGTGAACCACATCATAGGAGCTTGACCAGTAGGGCGCGACGGTAACACTATAGTTGTCTGTATAGATATAATCGTTGTTTTCGTCGTAGATGTAATTTCCTTCTTCGTCCGTTGCAGGCTCCCGGAATGTGGGATTGTCGGGATAATAGCCCTCTACAAGGATCAGCGGCAGGTGAGAAAGGGTGGGCCAGCTTCCCTGGGTCGTGTTAAAGATCCAGCCGGTATCTACATAACCGTCAGAACTCAGCATGCTTTGGAACTGCTCCAGGAGGCCCTCAGGGAGGGTGACCTCTTCACCGTAACGGTAGGTTCCGGTGACAGCTGCAGCATCCAGATCTGTTCCGTCGGGGAAGAACCAGTTGGTGCCGGGGTGGAAAGTGACTGTAACCTCTACAGGCTTCCATTGGGCGGTGACAAGGATGTTTTCTGCGGGCATTGTGGCAATGAAGTTGTCCCAGCCTGCAAAGGTGTAGCCAACCTGATTCTCCAAATCTGTCAGATATGTACTCAAGTCTTCTCCGTAGCGTACAGAGATGACCTCATCGGCAAGGGCTCTGCTCGGGTCTTCCTCCTTGGTGACAATGTGGGTGATATAGTTTTCGTCCTCCACAGCAACCTTGATCTGCTCATCACCGTAGTCTAAGGTGAGCTCGTAGCTGTTTCTGCTATAGTACATTTCGAAGAGGGTGCTGCCGTCTTCCTTGACGATGGCGGTCAGAACATTGGCTGCATTGGGATCGAAGGTAAAGCCAAGAATGCTGACAGCCTCTGCCTCGGTAATGGTGCGCTCTTTTTCGATCAGACCGTAGCCTGTTGTTTCGCTATACTTTTCATAGCCACCTGCCAGAGTTTCGGTATAGTGCGCAATGGTGTACTGTGCTGTCGCACCCTCCACCAGCTCCCATACTGCGTACAGGGTGACAACTCCGCCGTTTTCAGCTGTCAGGTTAGAAACCGACTGGTTGTTGGTGTATTCGACCTCGCCGTCAGGGGTGGTACTCCAGCCTATGAAGTTGCGGTTGGTGTATTGGAAGGTGCTTGCGGCAAGGGGCTGTGCCTGTCCGTAGACAAAGGGCTGATCCTCCATTGTACCCGTGCCGCCGTTGGCATTAAAGCTTACGGTGTAGGTATTGGCATTCCAAATCCCGTCGGTTTCGGCATAGAAGCTCACATTCTCTGTGCCCATGGTGCCGAAGTCTTTCCAGCCTGCGAAGGTGTAGCCTGTTCTTTGAGGTTCGGTCATGGCCTCGGGGAGCTTGATTTCAGCGCCGTAAAGGAAATCCGCTTCGCCCAGCTTGCTGCCGTCATAATTATACCATGTGGCGGTGTAGCTGTTTCTGGAGTAATAAAGCTTGAGTGCCGAAACCTCACCCTCAGCAGTCGTGATGGTTCCCTTGGAATCGGAGAGAATGCCCGAGGTTACATTCAGAGCATTGCTCTCGTCAAAGGTAAAGCCTACAAAGTCGGAGCGCTGTGCCGTTACCTCGTCGTGAATGAATGCGGTATGGGTGATCACACGGGGCTCTGCGTAGCTTCCGTCAAGGTTCTGCAAATAATGCTCTACGGTGTAGCTAAGGGGAATTGCTTCCCACTGTGCTACGAAGGTCAGATCCTTCATGGAGGTCAGGCAATTACCGTAAACATAGCCGTCCAGCTCGTCCACATCCGCCACACAACCCTCGGTGGTCAGTAGCCATCCCTTGAACTCGTAGCCGTCACGGGTTACCTTCAACGGGAGCTGGAAGGGGATACCGTAGTAATAGTTCCGGGAGTAGGCTACCTCCATGCCGCCGTTAAAGTCCAGGGTCAATGCGTAATCCTGTCGTTTGTACTCATAGGTGATGGTAGCACTGCCGTCTGGGGCGATATAGAGCTCCTTGGGCTCGGGAGAAACGTAGCCGTCATACTCCTTGACCTCAGCCGTTACGAGGGAATCTGTTGTGCCGTAGCCTACGACAGTTTCCCACAAGCTTTCGTCGCTGTAATCCCACATGGTTCCGGCAG
Source organism: Faecousia sp. (assembly GCA_045601945.1). GTDB lineage: Bacteria > Bacillota > Clostridia > Oscillospirales > Oscillospiraceae > JAZOXB01. Next base: position 2,718 of record JAZSAO010000489.1, read on the forward strand.
CGGGTCGCTTATGGATGACGGTGTATTTCGTGCCATCGGCAGGAACATAGTTGGGCACAAAGTGCTTGTACAGCTTGCCCATCTTCAGCTCGCTGCCCTCACGGTAGATCTCGGGCTGACCGTCGGTGGTAACTATGTTTTTCCAGCCGTCCATCCTGTAGCCTACCTTCTCCTCCGCTCTCAGTCCCTGGGGAGCAACGATGGTCTGACCCGTATAGTAATACTGCAGGAGCTCTCCATCTGCACTGTCCCAGAAGACACGGATGTAGTCCCGGTCATAGTAGAGATTCAAAACCTGGCCGTTGTGCTGCTTGTCTCCGGCACCTGTACCGGGAACACCGGCAATGCGGATGGTTTCCACACCGTCGGCGGTGGTGCAGACATAGTGGCTGAACCGGGCTTCCTCGATGGTCTTGATGTGCTCGGAGGGCTCGATATAATCACCGGTGTAGCCTCCGTATGTAGGATTGCTGTCGCTGCCGACCTGGGTTTCAATCAGGTCATAGCCACCTTCGGGATTCTTTAGGTAGTGGTTGACCGTGTAATAGTTGAAGCTGGGCTCCCACTGGGCCAGATAGTGTGTTCCGCCGACGTAATACGTGCCGTCGAGATAAATGCCGTTCTTGCCTGTGTCAGTGGGGATGGTGTCGGGCATATCGACCTCGTTTCCTTCGCTGTCCGTCCAGCCGGCAAAACTCCAGCCGGGAACGTCGGCTGCTGCCAGATCGGGGGTAGTGGTCATTGCTGCACCGTAAGCGGCACGGACCTGCAAAACGGAAACGCCCTTGTAGTCTTTGTTATTGATGTGGTGGTATACGGAATACTTTTCTCGGTCCAGATAGATGTCGCCGCTTCCGCTTCCGTCTCCCTTGATCGGCACGTAGCCCAGAATCCGTTGAGATTCGTCGGTGGGAAGCAGATCGTAGCGGAACTTAAGGCCGTCCAGATCTCCAAGGTCTTCGTCCGTGCGCAGCTTGAGACCGTAGGCCGGGATATAGGAGTCTGTGGTGCCTGTGTGGGTGACCGACTTGTACAGCTCGTATGCTCCGGTGCCGGCAGTCGTTTCGATGTAGTAATTGAGTACATAGGGGGTATCGTTTCTGGCTTTGTATATGGGGATGATGTTGATATCACCACTGGGCATGAGATATCCTTCCAGATTGTTCAGATCGGACAGCAAGGTGGGGTTTTCTACGCCCTCTAACGAGTCGTCTGCGTAATACCAGCCGAGGAAATCATATCCGGCAATTTCCCTGACCGGCTGTTCGATATCGGTGATAGTCTCGCCTTCCACAAAGCGATACTCTAAGACAGGATCCTTCCAGTAAAGCGGTTGATATTGGTCATCATAGTAATAGTAGTCGCTACAGAATCTGACAAAATATGTAGGCCAGGTCTTTTCCCATGTCAGGTTGATAGTGACGGTAATGGGCGTGACCGAGAAGAGGGTATCACCGCCTAAGTAGGTCAGGTGAACCTCGCAGACCTCCTTGATCGAATCGGCAGGCTCTGTAACGGAGATGGTACCATCTTTTGCGTTGTAGCTGAAATACGGATTGGACAGCTCCACATGGAAGTCCTGATGGCTCGCACCCTTCTGCGCCAGCGCTCCTGTTTTTACCACCAGCGTGTTCAGCTTCAGCAGATTGTGGTCGATCCTATAGGGAGTCGTGTTCCACATTTTGGCCTCATGGGTACGCTGTGTGGCTTCAAACACCTTTGGTGCGCCCTTTTTATCCAAAATGTTCCACGTTAGGTCAAGGGCGTGTATGTCAACGCTTATGATGTCAAATATGACACCTAAATGGAAGTCCAGATCCAGGAATATACCATGCTTTGCCTCCAAAGCGCCGATACAGCGGGAGTCGTCGGTAACCTTTCCGTTTTCTACCCGTAGGTGGGAGAAGAAAATGCCGTACATATCAACGGTATAGCCAAAATAGACAGAGAAGCCTGCATTGGCAAGGTCCATTTTCTTACTGCCGACACTGAGAAGGTGAATGGAGATGCTGATACGGGGACCGACTCGCAAACCGAGATTGCCCATGAGGTACAGATTCATCTCACTGTAGGGTGTCTGTAAATCCACGGAGTTTGTACCGTAGCCTGCCTTGAACTTTACGATATTGATCCACGCATTAAACTCATATCTTCTGACACTTAGGGTCTCCATGGCTACACCGACGGTAACGCTCATTTTTGCGCTGATGACCAGCTCTAAATTGATGGCGATATGTCCGATTTTGTACGGCAGAGGGATCTTATAGGGGCAGCCCGGACATTTGATGGCCAGGATTTCCACATAGTCAATCTCCTTCGCCAGCAGATCCTGATAGATGGAAACCAGAGATTCCTCTCCGTTGCCCAGAGCGAAGGTGGTTTCGTCACCCATCATTTTCCGGATCTGTCTTGCAATGCTGTCTACGTTGGGGAAGCCGGAATCATAATTGGGATCCAGCTCCTTGATGGCCTGCTCCCAGGGGAAGGTGGAATCGAAATCATCGGCAGCAATGACGGTAAAGGTGCCGCCTACGCCCACATAGGTACCGATGTCCACCCCGGCTCTAACACGGAATTCCTTTGTATAAGGGATGAAGCCCAAGATTTTCCCCTTGATCTCCTGGAACTCGGCAAGGGGACTGAAGGCGACCTCTTGCACGAAGCTGGCAGATACCTGCAAGCTTACGCAGTCTGACCAGCCGGTGCCGAGAACGTAATTGCCGATCTGCACGGTGAAGGTAAGACCCAGCTCCAGGCGTAAGCCTTCATCCATGGCGGTGATCTCCTCCAGAGTTCTGGAACTGTCTACATGGACATCCACTCTGCCGACCTCTACCATAAGGGTGCCGACACCGGCTTCAATGGCGCCGGCCTCAATGGTAAGACTCTGGTCCTCGCCGATCTCAGGGTTCCATTCTCCGCCCTCGTACCACTCGCGATCTCCGTTACGGGTGTTGCGGATGGTGATGTCTTCGATGTTGTAGCCTGAAAGGGCTTCTTGCATCTCTTCGCCGCTGAGCAGGACAGCGGCCAGATAATTGGCAGCCTCTTCGGCAAATCCGCTTTCCATGGCCTGCTTTTCTGCTTCGGCTTCCAGTTGGGCGAGGGCTTCCTCGGTAATGCCCAAATCGCTTGTGTACTCATCGTACAAGGAAACGCATTCGACTTCTTCCCGCTCCACAACGGTGAAGGTCGTAACTGCGCTGTTTTCCCCATAGTGGATGTCGGTGATCTCGTAGTATGTATGGTCGACGGCTGTTTCTAAGCTGCCGGTATAAAGGGCTAAATAGTCGCCTACCTCGGCGGTGGTTTCCCCGTTCAGAGAAAGCTCTTCGTACTTGGCAAAGTCGGAGAAATCCAGATATTCGTTGTAAACCGTGACAGTGCCATCTTCATTGAAGAACGCACCATCTACTTCCTCGGTATTGGGATCGTCCAGAGGAACGGGTAAGGTCAGCGCAGTAAAAATCACTTCCTCCAACCCGGGCATGCCGTATGTGTAAGTATTGCCGTTGATTCCTGTGATCTTTACATAAGCCAGCTCGCCGTCTACCTCATGTGTATTCTCGTCCAGAATGCCGTCATAAATGGCTACTACATCGCCTACAGACAGGGCATTGCCATGGTAAGTGAAGGTGTCTGTCTTGTCATTGATCTCGAAGCCTTCTTCACTCATGGTATAGAGCATGGTCTCTTCCAAATTTATACCGGAAACCTGCTCAAAGGGCAGGAAGATCACATCATCGTTGATGCGCATATTGGAGTGCTCCTCAATGGCCACGGTGATATTGTGATACTGAACCGCAGAGGGCAGAACCTCTGCGCCGGAAAGGAACAGAACATAACCCCCCTCTACCTCTATAATGTTGCCATCGGTATCAAACTCGGGCTCCCGCTCTCGGTCATTGGCCACAACCTGATAGGTGCTGCCCGGGACCAAACCGCCGACCGGCTTCAGGGTATAGATTCCATTGCCCTCATCTACGATGTCATAGTCGATCTCTCCATCCTTCTCGGAATAAGCCTTGAATGTGAGGCTTTCGCGGATCTGCTCCTCACTCTCGGCATACACCTGAATGGTGAAATCAGGGGCGACATCCTGAGAGGAGATGTAATTGAGGGCATATTCAGGCAATTGCTCTTCTTCGACAGTACCCTGCTCCACCATTTTGGGGTACAGAGTCATATCTGCAGTAACTGTGTCGGTTGTGGTAGCAAGCTGGGTGAGGCCTTCGTCGTAGAACCAACCTACAAAGACATATCCCTTTGCTACAGGCAAGGGGAGGGTATAAACCAAGCTGCCCTTTTCCACTGTGACGGACTCTTCCATGGTGATGCTTTCCTTTAAGGAATCCTCCATGGCAGTGGGATACCCGAAGGTAACTTTGCAGTATTCCGTGACATCAGACTCTGTGTCTTTGATGTATTTATGGAGTCTGGTAAATACCGCAGCAGCCTCGGCTCTTGTGGCATCGTCCAAGGGGTTGAAGTTTCCGTGGTTGTCACCTTCAAATATGCCGATTACACTGCAAAGCGCTACAGCCTCTATGGCGTAGTCGGAGATTTGTGCGCTGTCTTTGTATGCAAATTCTCCTGCCTCGGCAGTTTTTTCCTTATAGTTCAGATAACGTTGAATAAAGACTGCCATCTGCTCTCGGGTAACTTCACGGTCAGGAGAAAATGTTCCTTCTCTGATGCCCAGAGTTATGCCTTCCTGTGCCGCCCATGCAACATAGGGACCGTACCAGCTGTCGGGCTCCACATCAGAAAAGACCTTTTCGGTATAGGCGTTCTGATCGACGGAATCCATTCTGCCCAGCACTGTCACAAACATGGCTCGTGTCAATGTTCCGTTTGGGGAATATTTGGTGCTTGATGTCCCCTTAAAGAGCCCCTTCTCCCAGACATATTTTACATACTCCTCATACCAACTGCCACTTGCTACGTCGGTAAAAGGATGCCTGCCATCCTGCTGTGATGCCCCACTGTTCTCCGCAAAGACAGAAACAGGCAGGAGCCCCACAAGTATAGTGAATGTTAGTAAAATGCTGATGATTCTTTTCATAATGGTATCCTCCTTTGTTCAGCGATGGTTAAGTTTGGCGTTCCAGATATTCCAGCATGTGAGAAATGATTTTTTCTGCTATGGCAGGATAATCGAAGCGAGAGACAAACTCGATTGCCTCTTTTATCTTTTCGTCGGGAACCCGGTAGACGAGGAAGGTTGTTTCCAGGAACCGCGCCACTTTCCGTTCCATTGTGAAATACATATCACAGGGGACAGTCATAAAATTACGCATAATTCCTGCTGAAGCGATCTCGTATTCATAGAAATCTCTGGTCTCGAGCCGGGGCAGATGCTCTCCGAAAATTTTCTCCAGTTTCTTCGTGATTTCTCGATATATGACAGTTGCTGATTTAGATAAAGAGTAAGACACAGAATACATTTCCCGCATATGCTCACTTGACTCTGCCATGTATAGTTGGAGAGTTGTCTCTGCCGCATAGAACAGGATTTTGTCATCGGTGATTCCGGCAAGCAGCTTTTCGGTTGCAGTGAATTGCCCCTCCAGAACATAGGCCACAAGGTCACAGACAATGTCTTCCTTTGCTCCACAGGCGCGAACCATTGCACTGAGACTAACCCCGGCCTCCTGCGCAATTTCCCGCATGGTGGAGTTGGTGTAGCCTTTTGATAAAAATAGCTTTGCAGCTGCGTGGAGACTTTTGCTTTTAATCTCGTCTGTTTTGCTGATTGCCATAGATCAACCTCCTTTGTCAAAATGGAAAAGTGTTCCGAAATGCGTTTCGGAACACATTCCGATATATGTTATTATAATGAATTAAGAAGAAATTGTCAATAGCTTCTTTCTTTTATAACACGGTTTCTTCTTCTTGAGTTTTTGCGGGCTTAGTGTAAAATAAAAATTGGCAAAACGTAAAAATTTCGGCGAATATAAAAAAAGAGGAAGAACCGGAGTTCCCCCTCTTGCCACTCTATGATATATTGTAAATGACCAAATAAACAAGAATCGTGGTGGCAAGAATGAA
>JAZSAO010000490.1:0-3743 GCA_045601945.1 Faecousia sp.
CCGTCTCGTAAAGGAGAAACCGGTACGGTGAATCTGAATCGAGTCCTTCAAGAAGCCTTGAATCCACCGGATAATGGGAAGAAAGAAATGCGGAGCGGAGAACGGGTATTTCGTGAGGGCGACCGAGTTATGCAGATCCGCAATAATTATGATCTGGGTTGGAGACGAACCGATGGGATCGAGGGCTTAGGAATTTTTAACGGAGACTGCGGTACAGTACTAAAGATCGACCATAAACAGGAACAACTTCTGATCCAATTCGATGATCGTTGGGTTTACTATGATAATGAACTATTATCGGATCTGGAATTGGCTTATGCTATTACTGCCCATAAGAGTCAAGGGTGCGAATATCCTGCGGTTGTATATGTTGCTTATGATGCACCGCCTCCTTTGCTGACCAGAGGGGTTTTGTATACAGCTATGACCCGTGCAAAGGAACTGATGGTAATTGTGGGGAAAGAGCAGATTATTTCTAACATGACCATGAACCATCGTAGAAATGATAGATACTGCGGATTGCAGTTTAGACTTCAACATGAAAAGTAGAAGGTGAAGATATGATTTTTACATCCAATGACATTGGCATCGATTTAGGAACTTCCAATGTGCTGATTTTTCAGAAAGAGAAAGGTGTTATTCTCCGTGAACCCTCTGTGGTTGCAATGGATAGAAATACCGGACATGTAATCAAAGTTGGCTCAGAGGCAAGAAATATGTTGGGCAGAACGCCCGGGCATATTGTTGCAGTTCATCCTATTGTAGGCGGAGTGATCTCTGACTATGAACTTACTGCAAAGATGATTACAGAAATGGTTAAAAAAGTCGTAAAAGGCTCTATTATTAAACCCAATATGATCGTGAGCGTTCCCAGCGGTATTACAGAGGTTGAAGAACGTGCTGTAGTACAGGCTGTTATGGAGGCAGGTGCTCGACGGGTTTATTTGATCGAAGAGGTCCGAGCAGCCGCTTTGGGCGCCCATTTGCCAATGAATCGTCCTACAGGATATTTGGTTGTAGATATAGGGGGCGGAACAACAGACGTTGGTGTAGTAGTTTCCAACGAGGTCGCTTACTCCACTTCTATCAAGGTGGCAGGAATGGCTTTTGATCAGGCTATCATGGATTATATCCGCCGCAACTATCGCTATACCATCGGGGAGAATACTGCCGAAGAAATCAAGATGACTATTGGTTGCGTTCTCCCGCGTCCCAGCTTTATGTCTATGGCTGTTTCCGGCCGTGATAACAAGATTGGTCGCTATAAAGAAGATCTTGTTGTTACCTCTGAGGATGTTCGTGTTGCACTACAGCCTCTTGTCCAGCAGATTATGGATGCGATTGCTTATGTAATCAATCGGGTATCTCCTGAACTTGCCGCAGACGTGATTAAGAACGGTGTGACATTGACCGGTGGCGGCAGCCATATTTGGGGCATGGATACTTTGATTGCAACTCAATTCAATACGACTTGCAGCTTGTCCGATGATGCTGACTCCTGCGTGGCCAGTGGTTGCGGTGCGGCGCTGGCTTGGACAAACAATATGAATGACGGGCCTATAAATATTGCTCGGAATCGCAGAATGTCAGAGTATTGATCCATCCTGATTATACCATCAAAATCAAGATTAAACAAAGGGAGGAGACTTCATGTCAGAAAAGAACAAAAAAGATCTGTTCCAATACGATTTTGACGAACAATGGGATGTAGAACGAGAACTCTATGGGCACTTACTCAACAATAAGGGCAATGGTGACGATAGGGGATTCGATGAAGATGACTTGCTGATCGGTAGCCAAAAATCGTTTGCTTCACGAGAACGGCAGGATCGTACTCAGACACGGAAAAAATCTGAGCCGGACCGCAAGAACGAAAGAAGCAGGAAGGCTTCATTGATCTTTCCGCTTGGAGGAAAAGAATCTTCCGGAGGAACCTCCGGTTCCGCAAAGTCTTCCGGTGGGAGCCGAATGCCGCCTCAGCCCAGAAAGAAGCATAGTGCCGGCAAAAAGAAAAAACGTAAGACAGCGCCTAATTTTAAAGCATGGGCTGTCCTTGCTGTTATGGCTCTAATTTCAATTGCTTTGATTGTTCTTATGGTTTTGCTGTTTAAGTGGATCTTGGCCCCTGCAAAAGGTGACGACGATCCTGCGGAAAGTTCAACAGTTGAAACCGTTCCCACCACGACTGTGGACTATGAAGCCATTGCGGCGGAACTTTTAGAGGAAGCGGAACTGCAATCCGCAATGTATGACTATGACGGTGCCATTGCTACAGTTAAAAGCTTCGGTAGCGGATGGAGTGCCCGTAGTGATTTGACTCAGGCGGTACAGAAGTATGAGCAGCTAAAGCTTCAAACTGTTCGCTGGGAGGATACTACGACAATTCCGCATATCTTCTTCCACATTTTAGTTGCAGACAATGCAAGAGCCTTTGATGGCGACTATACAGAAGATGGGTATAACCAGTATATGACCACCATTCCGGAATTCAAAGCGATTTTGGAAGAACTGTATGCCAGAGATTATGTTCTTGTTCGGATCCATGATATTGCGCAGCTGACGAAAGATGAAACCGGCAAACAGGTTTATCGCCAGGGTGACATCTACCTTCCGGAAGGGAAAAAACCCATTATTATTTCTCAAGATGACGTGAATTTCTATGAGTATATGATCGACAGTAACGATGACCATCTTCCCGATGCCGGCGGTGATGGATTTGCAAGTAAGCTTCTGGTAGATGCTCACGGAGACATTACTTGTGAATATGTTACTGCAGAAGGGGAGACCGTCTATGGCGACTATGATTTGGTTCCTATTCTGGAGCGATTTGTAGAGGAACACCCCGATTTTTCATACCGCGGTGCCAAAGCCATCGTTGCTCTGACGGGTTACGAAGGCGTTTACGGATATCGGACGGATAGAGACGGAAAGGCCAGACTCACACCCGAAGAATTCCAAAAGGAGATCAACGGAGCAAAACAAGTCAATCAATGGCTCAAGGATCACGGATGGGAAATCGCAAGTCATAGCTACGGACATCCTTCTTACGGCTCTCTCACTTTGGAGGAACTTGCACACGACGTTAGCCGTTGGGAAGAGGAAGTGGAGCCTGTTGTGGGGGATACGGATATTTTTATTTACCCTTACGGTAGCGATATTGCAGGTGTGGAAAATTATTCCGGATCGAAGTATGACACCATGTATGAGGCAGGATATCGGTTTTTCTGCAATGTAGACTCTTCGGAATATTGGGTACACATTCGAGATAACTATGTCAGACAGGGGAGACGGAATCTGGACGGATACAGAATGTGGTATGATCCGGAATTGCTGGATGACCTTTTTGATGCCACAGCAATTTTTGATCCCGACAGACCCACCCCGGTGCCTCCGATATAAAACAAGATTTGGCTCCGTCAAGAAGGCGCTCTTCCTGGCGGGGCTTCCTGTTTGCAGGAAAATCTGAGAAATAGTTGACAAAAGCTATAATACTGTTTCTTGATAAAATGGTTTGAAAACCATTTTATTGCAGGATGAATATCCTGCACCGCCTAAGGCGGCAAGAACAGTATTACACGGCATTTCTTGGCGGCTTTGCCGCCATGCCGCTTACCAGCGGCATAATAAAACGGTTAATCCGTTTTATTAGAAATAAGTATAAAAGAATGCAATAATATAAACAGGAAGAAATTTCCTAATATGTTTATTGAAGAAAGAGGGGATATGTATGGTAAAACGGTTTT
>JAZSAO010000491.1:0-3549 GCA_045601945.1 Faecousia sp.
GATCAAAACATCCACCTTGGATCGTTATTTGGAGATGCTGCCCCGAATTTATGAAGCCATCGGACATATGAAGTTGAGCCAGATTCGTCCCCAACACTTAAATGAATTTTATCGCCACTTGGGCCAAATGGGAATGCGTGCAGACAGCCAGCGTGCCATCCCCAAAAGAATCTTCCCCAAGAGATTCCACGCCTTGCAAGTCTCTCAGGCAGAACTTGCAAGGGTAGCAGGAGTAGGTTACCAAACCATCAACACTGCCCTCAAGGGAAACGCCATCAAAATGGATAAGGCAAATGCCATCGCAGAGGCCATGGGGATGACCTTTTCGACTTTGTTTGATGTGAAGGAAAATTTGGAGCCCTTGTCAGCAAAGACAGTCCGGGAGCACCATCGGTTAATCTCCACGATCTTAGCCCAAGCGGAGAAAGAAATGCTGATCCCCTATAACCCTGCACAAAAGGCAACACCGCCAAAGGTGGAGAGAACCGTTCCGGAATATTATCAACAGGAGGAAATGGATGAGATTTTAGAAGCCTTGGAGAAGGCACCGGTTCGTTGGAAAGCTATTTCCTATGTTCTGATCGATACCGGGTGCCGTCGCGGAGAAGCTTTAGGACTGAAATGGGACAAAATCGATTTGGAAACAGGCTTGGTCGTTATCGACAGATCCCTACTGTATTCCCCCTCCAAGGGAATTTATGAAAGCACCACGAAAACCAACGATGTCCGCGCAATGATCCTGGCACCGCAAACCATAGACGCTCTGAAGGCATGGAAAGAAGAATATGAGCAGTGGAAAGAAATCAACGGCGACCGCTGGAAGAATTCTCCCTATGTCTTCGTCCGGGAAGACGGAGGTCCCATGCACCCTGACAGCATTACGGATTGGTTGGCGAGATTCAGCAAGGAAAATGTCCTGCCCCACATCCACCCTCACGCATTCCGTCATACCGCAGCTTCTACCATGATTATGAACGGTGTAGATGTGGTAACCGCCGCAGCAGAAATGGGCCATGCCAGCCCATCTACTACCGCCAATATCTACGCACACCAATTCGCCATCGCAAGAGCCAAAGCCGCCAATGTCCGTGGAGGCGTGTTCGCTAAGCGGAAGTAATGACTTGCCCCCTCCCCGATTTTCACTAACCGGAGAGGGGGCATTTTTTCGTTATTGCGTATGGATAGTTAAGAATTAAAATTTCCTTGACCTCACACATTTGTCTTTTTCAAAGGGATCTTGTAAAATGAAGATACAAAAAACAAATAGGAGGAAAACCAAATGAAAGAACCCAAAGATGCCACCTACACTTCCAAATTTGACCTGACCTATGTACTTGAGGGAGAATACTACATCCCTTTGGTAGAACTTCCGAAGCCTGCCGATATCGGCATTTGGGGCAAGCGCCGCCATGACTATTTGAAGAACCACCGCAGAGTCATCTACTATGCCATGCAGATGAAAGAAACCCTAAATCCGCACCTGGAGGAAGTAGACCGTGCAGCCAACGAAATGTGTGACCGCCTCATCAAACAATTCGCCACCGCCGAAGGTATCACCGAAGACCTGAAAGCCACCAACCAAATGGAATGGGTCGCCCGCATGAACAACATCCATGCCCGTGTTACGGAGATTGTGAATAGCGAATTGATTTATGCCTAATTTTAGGCTCAGAACAATAAATTGAAAGTACCTGTATATCACCGAACTATACACTCTTCAGCTTCAATTCAATCCAACCCTCTGGCATACCACCGTCGACCACATAACCGTGTACGCAGATGGATGTTTGGTGTTCTATTTCAAGAGCGGAAACGAGATTGCGGTTGCTGTATAATCAAATAAGATCCCCTCTAGCAATTTTCGCAAGAGGGGATCAGTTCTCTATTTTTTGTTTTTTGTGTTGTTGACAGCAACAGCTGTGCCACCTATAGCAGTAGCGGCTCCGGCTATAAGTTCAACGACAGTTGTAGCTTTGTTTCTTCCTTCCAAAAGGCATCTAAGACAACATACATTTTCCTTGTCGAGTAGTGTTTTTTTGCAGAATAAACACTTCTTTCTTTTTTTTATATATTCAGTACTCATCCAACAACCTCCGTTACGATTCAATATAGTACACGCTGTTTTCAGATTGAGCTAACATCAATTCATACGATTCCAACGCGCCCACCATCTTTTGAGGCTGTTCGATCCAGAAGTCAATATTCTCCGTTGAATATGGGAAGAATCGATGTATCATTTCTGTAGCGGTATACTTGTTGCCAGGGAGTTTTTCATTTACTAATTTATCCATATGATAGTGATAGTCGCCCAAGACTCTACGCGCATTTGCCCTATCACCTCTATAATTAAACAAGTAAAACCTTACTCCAACATATCGTGGAATCATTAAAATATCTTCGTTTATACGAGTTAATATTTCATCTGCAGTTTTTAGGCTCAAAAACGGCCCCGAGAGCTTTGATAAGTTTGATATTTCTTCGTTTAAGTCGCTATATAGCGAAGTTAACCCTTCCATTAAATAGGTATCTGCTTCTGCCAAAAGCTGATCAACACGATCACTATCAGAGAGAGCCGCTTGCATTATTTTATCTCTCGCATTAATAAATTTATTACTTAAAGATTCTCTGCGAACAAATTCACCAACTCTATTTATATCTTTACTCACCGCTTCGATTTGAGTTGTTATTCGCTTTAAGGAAAACTGCATTGATAGAGCAGATAAATCTGTTAGAACAGCAGTTGGATCTATCGCTTTTTTTAGTGTCACAAATTTTACTAATTTCCCTTTACTATCCAATACCGCAGGTCTTAGTCGATCCGCTACTTCTTTTGACTCTCCAATGTGGTAGGTTCCGTCTTTTAAACCATCTATTATATTCTTACTAAAATGAGATGTATCTGCCACAAGCATACCGGCTTTTGAAATGTCATAACCGCTTTTTATGGCAGAAGCAATTTCTCCAAGTAAAGTTTTGGCTTCTTCAACTAATTCCCAACCCTGATGCCGCAATATACCAGTATCTATTTTTTCGATGAATACATCGAAAAAATTTGACATCGCAAGTAGGTCAGTATCCTTTCTATCTGCTTCGCTAACGAAAATATCTAAAAGACTATTATCATTTCTATGCATTATCGCATTATTGTTGTCCATTTGCATACTCCTCAGCACATAATTTGTTGTAAAATGAAACATCAAGCATGGCCATTGGGTGGTAAAGTTCCTAAAGGCTATATGCCACGCTATAAAAATAGTAGCGTATTTCAAAATTAGGTTTACATTGTATATTCATATTATAATATTGGAATTGATAAAAGTCAATATTTGCCACAACGAGTATGTATAGACGTATGTGTCAAGTAGGAGTTGGCAAATTTGTTTACGGGTTTTTCGGCTTTATTCTATGATGGTGTAAATGAGTCAGCAATCCCAACCATCGACCGCCGGCCTTGACAGGAGGTTGTCGGACTGTTGGGCATTAAGCGGCGAGGGGCTACGGGGTCAGATATTACTACATCCTCCCTCGCTTTTTCCATGGTAACAGACC
>JAZSAO010000492.1:0-7242 GCA_045601945.1 Faecousia sp.
AATGCCGTGTAATACTGTTTCTTCCGCCTAAGGCGGTGCAGGATATTTATCCTGCGATAAAATGGTTTTCTAACCATTTTATCAAGAAACAGTATTATGGTGTATGCACCTGTGTATATAATTGTATTGTAACATAATTACAAACCTATGACAATAGCTGTTTTGGGATAAAAATTGGACGGAGGACCTCTTTGCGGAGTTCCTCCGTCGGGATGGATGATTATAGCGTTATTTTTTTACAGAGAGGGTCTCACTGAGTTCTAAGCCGGGATTGCGGCGGATGGTAAAGTCGATAGCCCAGAAGCTGGAGAATACCAACAGCTTGTGTCCTCTGTAGTCTTCTAAAAGTTCTGCATCGGAGGACAGGTTCAGATCCTTCTCATCGCAGGGAGACTTGGAGATAAACCGCAGAACCTCGTAGGGAAGACCCTCCATGCGGAGTTCTACACCGTATTCCGACAGCATTCTGTGACGGAAAACGTCAAACTGCAGGGTGCCGACTACGCCGACGATGACTTCTTCCATACCGGTATTGGGAACCTTGAAGATCTGGATGGCACCTTCTTGTGCGATCTGCTCGGTACCCTTGACGAACTGCTTGCGCTTCATGGTGTCCTTGGGGCTGACACGGCAGAAATGTTCGGGGGCAAAGGTGGGAATGCCGTCAAAGCGGAACTTCTTACCGGGCATACAAATGGTATCACCAATGGAGAAGATGCCGGGGTCGAAGACACCGATAATATCTCCTGCATAGGCTTCGTCAATGATCTCACGCTCCTGCGCCATCATCTGCTGGGGCTGGGACAGACGGAGTTTTTTGTTGCCCTGTACATGGAAGACTTCCGCTTCACGCTCATACTTGCCGGAGCAAATACGCATGAAGGCCAAACGGTCACGGTGTGCCTTATTCATATTTGCCTGAATCTTAAAGACAAAGGCAGAAAAATCAGGACTGAAAGTGTCGATCTCTCCGCAATCGGCGGTACGAGCCAGAGGGGGAGGTGTCATCTGTAGAAATGCCTCCAAGAAGGGTTCTACACCGAAATTGGTCAGAGCGGAGCCGAAGAATACAGGGGAAAGCTGTCCCTTGCGGACTTCTTCCATATCGAATTCACGGCCGGCACCTAAGAGTTCCACATCGTCTCGGAGGGTTTCCCAACGGCGTTCGCCGATGATCTCACCAACCTGAGGGTCGTCTAAGGAGATCTCTAACTTTTCGGCCTTTTTCTTACCGGAAACACCGGAGAAGAAATTGATATGGCTCTTCTGCCGATCGTAAACACCTTGGAATTCCTTACCACAGCCGATGGGCCAGTTGACAGCATAGGTCTCAATACCCAGCTCCCGTTCCAGCTCGTCCAGAAGATCAAAGGGATCCTTGGTTTCACGGTCCATCTTGTTTACAAAGGTGAAAATAGGAATGTGGCGCATAGCACAGACTTTAAAGAGTTTACGAGTCTGGGCCTCGACACCCTTAGATCCGTCGATGACCATGACGGCAGAGTCTGCCGCCATAAGGGTGCGGTAGGTGTCTTCGGAGAAATCCTGATGTCCCGGTGTGTCCAGAATGTTAATACAGAATCCATCATACTGGAACTGCATAACAGAGGAGGTAACAGAGATACCACGCTGCTTTTCGATCTCCATCCAGTCAGAAACAGCGGCACGGGAATTTTTCTTGCCCTTAACGGCACCTGCCTGGGCAATGGCTCCACCGTAGAGGAGGAACTTTTCTGTCAGGGTGGTTTTACCTGCGTCGGGGTGGGAAATAATGGCAAAAGTTCGACGACGATTAATTTCTTTCTGCAAATTAGACATATTCTTCACTCCATGGAATGTATACTTTAAAATCGCTCATTATATTACCACAAAAAACAAAGAATTACAATACCTTCTTGCAAAATGCTTTCATTCTTGGTATAATACATGGGAAGTCTACGGACTTTGGAATCTTTGACTCTGGAGGTAAATATGAATTTGACCTATTCCGGTTTGTCCGCCCAGACGGTGGCAGATCTGGTACTTGGATCCAGCAGTGTGATCAGTATCCTTTTTTTGGCGGTGATTTTGTTCTTTGGCTGTTACGGGCTCCATGGCGTGCTCCGTTTAAAGAAGGAACAGTATCTCGTTCCCCATCGGCTTATGTATCCCAACTATCACAGTGGAGAAGATTGCAATGATCCGGTGGAATATATGGATTATATTTTCCCACGTTTGACGATTCTCAGCGTGGTCATGATCCTTTCCGGATTGATCCTTCTGCTGGGCTTCTTTGTTGACAGTCTTCGCTCTTTAGGCATGACCTTGCTTGTGTACATTGTGCCCTTTGTTGCATATTTGTGGTATAACGGCTGTTTGAAAAAGGCGGCAAAAAAATATTGGGATTAAAATATGGATTAAAATATGGATTAAAATAAGGAGGAATGTTACATGAGACAATGGAATACATTGATTTTGGCGGAAGTGGAACAACAAGACCCCTTTGCCGCTATGGGTAGCGCCTTGGATCTTGTGCTTTTGGCCATGATGGTTATGGTTGCGATTTACGGTTTCTATACGGTGATCCGCTTGAAAAGAGAGTATATGCTCTTCCCCAACAAATTTCTCTATCCTACCGGATGTACGCCGGAGAATTGTTTAGATGAGGGCGCATATATTGACTATATCATTCCCAAACTGTTGATCCTCAGTGTGGCTTGTCTGATAATGGCCATTGCCTATGGCATTCGGGTTTATGTGTTCCCGGAGGTCAACAACATTATTATTGAACTTGCAACGATTATTTTGCCCTTCGGAACCCTGCTCTGGTACGGCATGATCCAGAATAAGGTTTCCAAGACCTTTTGGTGATGCGTATGAAGATTGTAGTATTAGATGGATATGCTTCCAATCCCGGGGATCTCAGCTGGGAGCCCTTTGAGCAGATGGGAGAACTGACGGTCTATGACCGTACGGCACCCCATGAACTCTTTGACCGAATCAAGGATGCAGAGATCATTCTGCTGAATAAGACCCCCATGAACGCCGCCGCCTTTGAGGCCGCTCCCAAGCTGAAGCTGATCTCGGTTTTGGCAACGGGATATAATGTGATCGATATCGAAGCGGCAAAGGCCCACGGTGTACGGGTCTGCAATGCAGGCACCTATTCTACCAATGCTGTTGCCCAGATGACCTTTGCCCTATTGCTGGAAGCGACCCAGCAGGTGGGAGCCCATAATGCTGCTGTTCAGGCAGGACAGTGGAGCGAGAGCCGGGATTTCTGCTTCTGGAACATTCCCCTAATGGAGCTTGCAGGGAAGACTATGGGGCTGGTGGGATTTGGCTCCATTGCACAGGCAACTGCCAAGGTGGCAGAGGCCTTTGGCATGAAGGTCATTTATACTACTAGGCACGTGCACGAGGATCCTCGATATGTATCTCTGGATACTCTGTTGCGGGAGTCTGATGTGATTTCTCTCCATTGCCCCCAGACAGCCGAGAATCTTAAGATGATCAACGAAGAGACTATTGACAAAATGAAGAACGGTGCCATAGTCATCAATACCGCCCGTGGCGGGCTTATAGACGAAGAAGCAGTTTGCAAGGCTTTGGAAGAAGGTAAGCTTGCCTATTATGCCGCAGATGTGGTTTCGAAGGAACCCATTGCCCGGGACAACCCCCTTCTGACAGCAAAGAACTGCTACCTGACACCCCATATTGCATGGGCTCCCAAGGAGACCCGTCAGCGGCTCCATGCCATTAACGAAGAAAACGTCCGTGCCTTCTTGGCAGGCAAACCTCAAAATGTGATCGTATGATAAAAAACCATCTCGCATCTTTTGGATGCGGGATGGTTTTTATACGTACCCAGTGGAGACACAGCTGTAGGAGATGTGTATTTTCCTCTGCAGTACGGTGAGCCCAGTGGCCTGTGATGCCGGGGCTCGATCCCGATCCCCTATCTCCACATATGGTGGGTTACCCGGACGGAAGCCGATTAGCCGGAAGGAAGCTGGCTCCCGGGATAGAAACAGCCTTCTGCAGGATCGCAGGACCATAGATTATTTCAGGAATTTCCAAGCCAGGAAGATGCCGAGGATGATAATTCCCACGCAAATGCCTAAGATCAGCAGGGCTTCGCTTATGGGTCTGCCCCACACACTGCCTATGAGTATGAGTGCTATGCCAAGAATCAATACAGGTATGGCTAACCAGTTGGGCATTTTCCATATAAAACGATTGCAGATGCAATAAAAACAGTTGATGCATGCGCCGATTAAAATCAAATATTGTCCCATAATCACACCTCAATACTTTCTGCTGTAATACAACCTGCACAGAACCACCAGCACAGACAGAGCTACCACAGAGGATAGAATTGTAATGCTGACAGTTACGTTAAAATAACCGAATACGATTCCTATAACTGCGCCGAAGGTAAGGAAGATTTGCAGTGCCAAAGCCTTGGCTGCAGTATCGATCTGGTGCTTTCGTTCGTCGGTTTCTTCTACATAGAGCTTTTTCAGCTTCTTTTCGTCGCGGAGGGCCTTGGAAATCCGAATCAGTCCAACTAAAATGCATGCTGCGATTCCTACAGAGGCCCCGCAGGCGAAGCCTCTCCAGAGGCTCTGCCAGTGGCTGTCACCTGCAGTGGGGACAAGCCGGATGACACCATATTCTGCCAATACGAACAGAGTGCTGAATGCAAGTAAAATTCCCATAGCGATCACAAGGATCGTTCTTGTGACCTTTAGCTTTTCTCTAAAGTCTTTCATCAATTAATCCTCCAAATCTGAGAAGTCAAATACTTCTTCGATAGTGAGCCCAAAATAATGGGCGATTTTGTATGCCAGGGGTAGGGATGCAATATACTTTCCAACCTCGATGGAGGTGATGGTCTGTCGTGTAGTGCCTACGGCATCTGCCAGCTCCTCTTGGGAAAGCTTATGCATCTTACGAAGTTCTCGGATTTTTGTTTTCATAGAATGCTCCTTTTCATTCCTCCGTGGCCAACAGAGGAATAATGCTAAGTTAACTTTGCAAAAATAGTATAGCATGCTTTGCAGAATTTGTCAAGCATGCTTTGCATTTTTCTGAAAAATTTTTTAATCGGTTTTAACTCTCAGCATAAACAAAGACCCGAGGATCATTGCTGATCCTCGGATACAGAGTAAATTCTATATTTATACTCGCACAAGACGGCTTATGTGCTCGGCAGGGCACATAAGGTCCAATGAAAAGTGTCTACTTTTAATTGGATAGTAGTCTTAGATTGTTACTTTTTTATACACTGTAAAAACCCTTGGAAACTTTTGCATTGATCCAGCATTCCGCCACGGTGAAGGGCCACAAACAGGGCAGCCGCTTTAGCCTGGCAGTTGATGCTCTTTTCGGGGTTAAACTCAATATCGGTAAAGGCGTCGAATTCTAAAATTTCCTTAGCTAAATCGGGATTTTCGCCTAAAGCAGTGATATATAGCCAATCATAAAAGGCAGTTACAGGACGCAGAGGGAAGATTTCTCCTTCAAAGGTGAAGTGCTGCAAGGGCTCACCGGTTCTCAGACGAGGATCTTTTTTTGCCTCTCGAGGGGTAGCGGTATACAGATCGGTAAAAGGACCACCGTCAAAAAATACTTTTCCGCCCTGAAATACACATTCCAGCGGAACACTCTGTCCCAAAGACGGTACATACTTTTTTAAATGAAATGCACTTAACTTCACGCCCAAAGGCTGCAGAGACTTAGAGGAGATCTCCAGAATCTTTCGATTCGGGAATCTCTCATGGAAGGCACTGTGGAGAGCACGAATGTTTTTCTGCTTTTGGGAGGCGGCAAAGCCACCGTTCCATGTAAACTCAGGAAAGAATGTATCTACAAACGGAGCCTTCTCAATGGGAACATAAACAGGTCTTCTTGCCATAATCAAATTTCCTCCTCGTTTTCTTCGTCCTCGTCGTATTCCTCTTCATCCATATAATCATATTCATCCTCGCCACCGGTATCTTCCGGGTCCTCATATGCCACAGCGATGATTTCTCCTTCCTCGGCGGCGGACAGGCATTCTGCCCGGAGAGTTAGATTCAAATACATATTTGCGCTACAGGGATGAGCGGAAAAAGCACAAAGTCCGGAAGGCATAGCCAGAAGAACATGTCCATCATTCATATCGTATACAGTAAAATCAGGACTGGTACCTAATGCTTCTGCCATACACATTCGGGTTGCTTTCTTCAGTTCCTCTACATCCTTGGAGAACACGCCGTCTAATATCACCGTGACTCGATTTCCCAGATAGGCGAAACTGACACCGTCGGTATACTTTCTAAAGGTCTTAATGGACTGGATTTCTTCTGCGGTCAATTCACGATCAACAACTTTCTTAATCTTCATACACAAACCTCCATTTCAGAAAACACACATATATTCGAACCTGATTTTTCGCCCCCCTCCCAACAAAAAGGCGAAAGGAACCCGATTATACAACAGGATTTGATTTTTGTCAAGTGAAATTTTGATGATTTCGACATTTTTTACATGAGTTACCTTCATTGCTCCTGTTGGGGCTTGATAGAAAAATCGGCTTCAGGGTCTGAGGAGACCTTGAAACCGATTTTATACTTATTTCTAATAAAACGGATTGACCGTTTTATCAAGAAACAGTATTATAATAGATTCAGCTTAGTCGTCGAAGCCGTTGGGGTTTTGAGACTGCCAGTTCCAGGTGTCGCGGCACATATCTTTCTGATCGTGGGTAGCCTTCCAGCCTAAGACTTCTGCGCTCTTGGCAGGGTCTGCATAGCAGGTAGCCAGATCACCGGGGCGGCGGGGAGCAATGACATAGGGAACGGGAACACCGTTGGCCTCTACAAAGGCATTGACCATATCCAGAACGCTGTAGCCGGTGCCGGTGCCTAAGTTAAAGACGGCTTCACCCTTGGTTTCACACAGGTAGTTGACGGCTGCTACGTGTCCCTTAGCCAAGTCTACAACATGGATGTAGTCACGGACACCGGTTCCGTCGGGGGTGTCGTAGTCGTTGCCGAACACGCTGAGCTTTTCCCGTTTGCCAATGGCAGTTTGGGAAATGTAGGGCATCAGATTATTGGGAATGCCGTTGGGATGCTCACCGATCTTACCGCTGACATGAGCGCCAACGGGGTTAAAGTATCGCAGGAGAACCACAGACCATTCCGGGTCTGCCTTTGCTACATCACGGAGGATCTGCTCGCCCATGTATTTCGTCCAGCCGTAAGGGTTGGTGCA
>JAZSAO010000493.1:0-4612 GCA_045601945.1 Faecousia sp.
ACCATCCCGGATAGCGTCACTGTTATTGGTGACCATGCGTTCGACAGCTGCGAAAATTTGACCGATATGACTATTCCCGACAGTGTTACTACTATTGACAAATATGCCTTCCTGCTCTGCCGCGGTTTGACAAGTGTGACCATTGGGGACGGTGTTACTATTATTGGCGAATCCGCCTTTAATTACTGCACCGGGTTGACAAGTGTGACCATTGGGGAAAATGTGACCACTATCGAATCTGGTGCGTTCAATCATTGCAGTAGTTTGACAAGTGTGACTATTCCGTCAAGTGTAACATGCATAGGTAAAATTGCCTTTGCTTGGTGTCCTTCCTTAACCGAAATATTGGTAGAAGAAGGGAATCAACAATATTCCAATGATGATCAGGGATGCCTCTTTAACAAAGATAAGACGAGGCTGATCCATGTCCTTAGCATCATAAAAGGAAACTATGTTGTCCCGGATAGTGTGAGTACTATTGCTACTCAGGCATTTTATAATTGCCATGACTTAACAAGCGTGATCATTCCGGATAATGTGAGTGAAATTTGCTATGGTGCGGTTCGGTTCTGTAAGAATCTGACAAGTGTTACGATCCTAAATCCTGATTGTGATATTGACATTTTCAGTTCCACTGAATTAGGCGAGCCGGGGAAAACAACAGTATATGCTTACAGAGATTCTACTGCTGAAGCCTATGCTAAACGGCATGGCTATGATTATGTAGCAATCACGGATTGCGAGAACGGAAGGCATGATTATATTGAAACTGCGATCACTCCCATGACTTGTACGGAGGATGGAGAATATTCCTATCGCTGCAGCAAATGTGCCCATAGCTACAGTGCGGTTATGACTGCTCCGGGACATAAATACAATGTGGATAGATTCATTGGGTATACTACCTACACATGCAAGACTTGCTCCCATAGCTACACACGGGATACAACTGTTGTGATTCAGGATATGGAAGAAATTACTGCAGAGATTCTGTATCCATATCCCGATAGTTATGTTTATTTTGTCTTTACTCCTCTATTTTCAGAGAGCTATACTTTCACTTCCTCCGGTGAAAATGGAGAGTATGGATATCTGTATGACGAGAGTGGAAAGGAACTTGCTTGCGATAATACCTTCAAACCAAATGAATCGGAATTCTCCATTACCTATGACCTAAAGGCCGGCGAGACCTATTATTACGGTGTAACGTCCGGATATTATGCCTATACGGGACCTATTACGGTAAAGATGGAAGGGAATCATACCTATACATCTGAGGTTAGCAAGGAAGGCGGTTGCAGAGAATACGGTGAGATCCTTCACAGTTGTGACTGTGGCTTCAGCTACACGGAATATACCCCCTACGTCCACGTATTCCAAAGGGGGTTGTGTATTCTGTGCGGAGAGGAACAGTCTATTACAGGGGAATTTAATGACTTGATCTGGACCTTTTATGAAGAACCGGGTAGACTTGTGATTTCCGGTGAGGGAGGGATACCTAATTATTCTGCAGATAGGTGTCCCTGGAATATCTACCGATCTCAGGTCCGAAGCATTGTCATAGAGTCCGGTGTAACCTTTGTTGGTATATCTGTATTCGAAGATTATGATAACTTGAGGGATGTAACCATTGGGGACAGCGTGATTACTATCGATGACATGGCTTTCAGTGGTTGCGACAATCTAACAAGTGTGTCTATTGGGGATAGCGTGACTACTATCGGATCATCTGCGTTCCATTTCTGCAGAAATCTGACAAGTTTGAATCTTGGAGATAGTCTTACTGTTATTGATTACAATGCGTTCGTTAGCTGCAAAAATCTAACACGTGTGGACATTCCGGATAAAGTGACTACCATCGGAGCCGGGGCATTCTCTGACTGTGAAAAATTATCCGGTGTGAACATTCCGGCAAGCGTAACTTCTATAGGCGAATTTGCATTTAAAGGCTGTGACGATTTAACCGGAATATGGGTAGAGGAAGACAATCAATATTTTTCCAGCGATGATAGAGGGGTACTGTTTAACAAAGATAAGACAATCCTGATCCAGTGCCCCGGTGCTTTAGAAGGTAACTACTTTGTTCCGGAAAGTGTGACAACTATCGAAGAATGTGGATTCTGGAAATGTAATAAGTTGATAAGTGTAACCATTGGGGACAATGTGACGACGATCGAAAAAGAAGGGTTCTACTTCTGCGAGAGTTTGAAATCTGTGACCATTGGGGACGGTTTGACGACGATCGAAGATAAAACATTCTTTTCCTGCGAGAGTTTGAAATCTGTGACCATTGGGGATGGTTTGACGACCATTGGAAACGAGGCGTTCCATTACTGTGAGTCTCTGACTCATGCACCCATTGGAGAAAATGTGATTTCTATCGGCGATTTAGCCTTCAGGTATTGCATAGATCTGACCAGTGTGACTATTCCTAAGAGTGTAACTTCTATTGGTTCCGGCCCTTTTGCAGCTTGTTATAGCTTGCCCGGGATTTGGGTAGAGGAAGGTAACGAATATTATTCCTGCGACGATAGGGGAGTCCTATTTAATAAAGATAAGACGACTTTGGTCCAATGCCCCGGTGCTATAAAAGGCGGCTACTCTATTCCGGAGAGTGTGACGACCATCGCAGATTATGGGTTCTACTTGTGCAAGTATATGACGAATGTGGACATTCCGGATAAAGTGACTACCATCGGAGCCTATGCGTTTGATGACTGCAATGCTTTGATAAGCGTAACTATTCCCGACAGTGTGACGACTATTAAAGACTGTGCGTTTGCCGGTTGCAGTAGGTTGTCGAGTTTGACCATTGGGCGCAATGTGACGACTATCGGAAAATCTGCGTTCTTTCAGTGCAATTGGCTGAAGGGTGTTGTTGTTTTCGCCGACAAGCCTGCTTTGGGATATAGGAGTTTTGCATACTGCAGTGAATTGGTCCATATTCATTTTGAGAAAGGTGTTCCGTCTATAAATTCTTCGGTATTTGAGCTGTGCTCCTCCGAGATGATAATTTGTGGTCCGGAGGATAAAAACTACTGGGATAACGGTACAGTAACCTGTGAACCCAACTGCACGGAACCCGGATGCCGTACATTCACCTGCTCGGGTTGCGGGATTACCAAGACAGAGATCATTGAACCTACAGGAGTTCACATATATGAAAACGAAGTCTGTATCTATTGCGGCAAGAAAGACCGGACTTTTTTCCTAAAGGATACCCTGAAGGACGGAGACCGTGTGGTTATTGTCGCCGGGGCTAAGAATATGGCCCTGTCTGCAAGTTACAACGGGTCCTACAATGGTGCGGTTGCAGTCGATCCCGTAGATGGGATTTTGGAAGTTCCTTCAGATGATCTGATATGGACCGTAGGTGTTGAAGGGGATGTATATACATTCTCCTACAATGGTCAGAAGCTGGCAATGGCAGACTTCTACTACCGTATGGTCCTGGGAGAGAAGCATGACACCTGGCAGATCCTTCCTTCTGCCACAGAGGGGGCATACTACATCCGGAACATAGGTCGTGGGACATATATGGAATACTACGAGCCCAATGGCAACTGGGATGCTTACTACGATATCACAGGAGAAGACAGCTTCGCCCTCCAATTCTATGTAAAGGGAGAGGGACAGACTCAAGAGCCGGACACTCCCACGGTGGATAGCAATATTGTGATTACCCACACCTTAAATCTGTCAAGTGATATTGCCATCAACTTTGCGGTTAAGGAAAGTATGTTGGCAGGATATGATAGCTTCTACATGGAATGTCTTATTCCTCTGTATGAGGGAAATGATTTTGTAGGAAATAAAATCCTCATACTGGAACCGGAACTGCGGGATGGGTATTATTACTTTGTTCTGAATGGACTGATATCCATAGAAATGAATAACATGGTGGAGGCTCAGCTCTATATGACCAAGGAGGGGGCAAATTTTGTATCTAATGTGGATCGATACAGCATTGCCACCTATGCCTACAGCCAGTTGAATGCTGCAAACAGGCCCGATGCATTGAAGGTGGTCTGTGCAAATCTGTTGCAGTATGGTGCAAAAGTCCAGTTGTGGAAGGGTTATCGTACCGACGCTCTTGCAGACAGTGCCATGACAGAAAAGCATAAGTGTTACCTGTCCGATGTGGAGGCAGTTACCTTTGGAAATACCGATGTGATTTTGGATGATTTGCCGAATGCTCCCGTTGTATGGACAGGAAAGAGTTTGAATCTGGAGTCCAAGGTGGCTTTGAAGTTTGCCTTTGATCCCAAGGGATATACGGGGGATGTGTCCGCACTGACTCTGAAAGTAAGCTATAGAGACATTAAGAACGTGGAAAAAACAGTTGTTATAGAAAGTCCGGAACTCTATAATGAGGCAAATGGATTCTATACCTTTACTGTGGACAGCCTCTTGGCAACGGAACTGAGAACGGTTGTGTCTGTGCAGATCTTTGCGGGAGATACCCCGGTATCCTCCACATTGCAGTACAGTGCCGATACCTACGGCAACGGCAGGGAAGGCGCTCTGTTGGATCTGTGCAAGGCTCTGTTTGCTTACTCCGACAGTGCGAAGGCTTATTTTGCAGGCTGAACGCATTGCAATATGGTATCAC
>JAZSAO010000494.1:0-2295 GCA_045601945.1 Faecousia sp.
ATTCGCCGAATTCTCCATGCCGAGAGACGGTGAGAATCATCGAGGATATGTCTCTTACACCATAGAGGAGGTGCAGGAAGGATGGCTCATTGATGCTTGGATCAACTACACACATCAAGTCAGCTGGCTTCAGTACCCGGCTATTACTGCCAAAGAAAAGTACATGACTACAGGAGCCGGCGATACCAATGCGTTTAACACCATACAGGATGCACTGCAGTTTTCTCCGATTTACGACAGTTCCGGAGCTCAGAATGACGGATAAAAGTCAATAGTCAAGGAAGGGGTATCGCCAAAACGATACCCTTTCAATTTACAGTAGTTAAAATATATTCTATTAGTTGAATGGCAAAAAGTCAACCAAGTCGGCTTGGAAATGTTAGCAACTGACAGTTGCATGCACCCAAAAACCATAGATTTGCAGGAAATAGGCACCGCATTTCTGCAGTGCCTAAGGTTTCTATCTTTCCGCGATTTCATTACAGGATGTGGTACTATTTTATGCATCTCTTTTTTATGGTCAATTCAATGATTGCGAAAACAATGATTACCACAGCCGCAAGCCCAAGTGCATAACCAAAGTATTCCGTCTCCCAAAATTCGTATCGGTTGGGCGATGCATCTTCGGTAGTGCTGATCCAGCCGACATAGTGTGTTAGGGAGACCATATAGGCGGAGGGAATGAAAAGTATATTTCGAATTCCCGGCAATATAAGGGCTTTCCTATCTTCTTTTTCCTTAATAAGAAACACTACAAAGCTTATCACATTTGCCAAAAGGCATCCAAGACCCAAGAGGACAGCCGCAGTGTATAACGGGTTGGTTTCGCGGGGACGAACATCGAAATAAGGAGCAAGGAAAAATGCAAGACCGGAAAAAAGCGTCAAGCCAATTTGCCAGAAACTCATTTTTCTTCTACTTTCCGACAATTCAATCTTTGCACTTTCCACCACTGTTTCCCCGGTAATCCAAGCAATATAGAGGGCTTTGCACTTCAGCCATATAAGAGTAAGGAGTAAAACAATGCCTATAAAGAAGATAAAATAACTTTCTATGGACAGCACACTGTTAATGTAACCGGATCCGGGACCTATGAGGATCAAGGGCAGGGAGAACAATAAGACAGCAAGAATTGCAAAAAACGCTGTGAAGGACATCATTCCCAATATGCCGTTAAACTTTTCTACTTGCGTTCTGTTCGCCATCTCAAAAATCTCGTTATCGGCTTTTACATCGCGCAGTCTGCTAACCGCAATGGCTGTCAGCACAAAGGCAACCGACTCAAAGAGCATCATTACTGCAAATCCGATGACAGGTCTATAAAATCCGTATGCGATTCCAAACATACACACAAGACCCACTATGGCTACAGCAAGAGATATCCAGATCAATGTCTTAAAACTGCTCAGAGAGCGATTGATCAGAGATCTTACCTGCTTATCTACTTTCGGCTCTTTTCGTTCAAGGGGTGTGCCGCCGATCATTCGCTCCCCCTTCAACAGTTCATCGCAGGTTACACCAAATAGTTCGGCAAGTGCAGGAATAAGAGATAGATCCGGTGCACACTCATCCCGTTCCCAGCGACTGACTGCTTTGTTAGAAACATTCAAGCGATCTGCCACATTCTGTTGTGTGAATCCATTCGCTTTTCTTAATGCGGCTATAAACTGTCCAATGGTGTTATTTGCCATATTCAAATCCTCCTTTTGAAGCTGATTTACACCCTCATTCTACAAATATGGGGGTGAAATTCACAGCCCATAAACCGAAAATCATTCTCGCAAACTGAGATTCCGGCTTTTTTACGACGCTGAATCCATTATAGCAGACAACACAATGCTGTTGCAAGCGTGATTCTCAAAGATAAACGAAAGCCTTATCTTAAGTTTTCGTAAGACAGTTGCGGCATGATTGAAATAGATGCACTATGATGGTATAATCATAGAAAACGGAAGGGAGAATTGGGCTATGAAGATATTACTTGTAGAAGATGATGGTGACCTGGGTGTTGCATTAGAAGAGCTTCTGTGCCGGGAAGGATATGAGGTTTTGAAAGCTTCCGATGTTAGATCTGCTCAGGGGGCTATGAATCACAGTATTGACTTGGTTATGCTGGATGTGACTTTACCGGACGGTGACGGTGTTACTCTGTGTCGTGAGTGGCGTAGGGAAGGCGTTCAGACTCCTATTCTGTTCCTCACGGCAAAGGACGAAGAGCTGGATATTGTTCGTGGATTGGATGCAGGTGGGAATGACTATGTAACCAAGCCCTTCCGGATGCAGGAGCTACTGAGC
>JAZSAO010000495.1:0-4016 GCA_045601945.1 Faecousia sp.
GTTGACACCGGCAACGATGGTATAGGTTTTCATAGCACACCATCCTTAATCTAACAGTGGCTATATTATATCACAAATAGTAATATATTTCAACCGCGTAAATAACATTACACACAATCAGAATAATGTGGTTATCCAATAAATGAGACCGTATACCACACTTGCACTTACGCTATACACGATCACCGGACCGGCGATGGTGAACATCTTTGCGGCAGTGCCTAAGATCATGCCTTCTGCTTGTGTCAACTTAGGATGCAGTGTTTTTTGTCGAAACGGCTCAAATTCTCTCGTTATCGCTCAAATAATAGGGATTTACATCAAGTAGACAATATGGTATACTAAAACAGCGAGGTGATAATATGGAAAATCGAGAAATAATGTTATCCGCATTAAAAAAACACACTTTTCCATTGTTGAAAGAACAAGGCTTTACCGGCAAGCATCCAAACTTCAGACGGAAGCGGGATCACTGTGTGGAGCTCATTTCCTTCTTTACCAACAAGTGGGGCGGCTCTTTTACCATAGAGGTATCTGCCGTTTTCCCCCATTCTTCCGAACCCAATTACGCACTGTACGACGGTGTTACCGAAGAAACCTTCGGCGTAGAAGCCACAAACCAACGCTACCGCCTACCCGGAATGTATGACGGTTGGTTCCATTATCGTGATGTCTACCGCAAGCGCACCTTGTTCTTCGGTTCCGTATATCACGATGTCCCGGAAAAGACGGCCCCAACCTTTGTCCCCACCAAAGGATACAAGTTGGTCCAAAAATTCGACCAAAACACAGCCGTGGAAATATGCATAGAAATCAACAAGCAATTACATTCCGCATATAAATGGCTCAAGGAATTTGAGAAGCGTAAATAATTAGCAAAACAGGCTTACCTTTCGGCAAGCCTGTTCCTTTATTTTAATCGTTTTGTTGCCATGCGGCGGATATCGTCATTGCTGTCATACAGACACTCTTCCAACAGCTCCTTTGTCAGCATCCGGTGTTTAGACATATACGCTATTGCAGATTCCCGGCAGTAAGAGCAGGGATTATACTCATACAGTAACGGCAACAGATGCTTCGGATGTGGGATTCCGCTGTCCTTATAAAATGCACGATAGATATCCATTCCGGCAGCGTGAACATCGTCCCACTCTTTTGCAGCGATTCGCTCCCGTAATACTTCTTCCAAAAGATCGGCATCTTTCGGTACATAGTTCGTCACCAAAAGTGCAAAGTTCTCCGGTGTGCAGACTCCGGATTTTGCATGATTTATGGCAAATGCACGCACTGCCGGATGCCGAATATTCTCCAACGCTCGCCATGCCGTGTTTCGCAATTCCTCCCATTCCGATTCGGTATCTTCCATAATGGGATGTGGATCGTCGGGATATGGGCAACAGATGAATGCTTCCAATGCTTTTGCTCTGGCTTCCGGCTCTGTTTGCACCCGATAGGCATGGGCGTAGCGCTCCACCGTTACACTGTCCGCCTTTTTGGCAAGCCAGCGAGAAAGACAGATCCCGGTCAGATCCTCTCCGAGTTTCTCCGTCTGTCGCTGACTGAATTTCTCCCGGGCATCGATATCCGCCTGCTCTCTTCTCATAAAGCAGGCAACATTTTCATCCCTTTGTGCAGCGGCTTCCATGGTCCTCCTGTATTGCCCACCCTTGGACGAGAAGAACCACGCAAAGTCTCCGTCGTACATGTATTTCTTTTCCCGATACAGGCGACCAAAATCCCCTGCTATTCGCAGAAAGGACTCGCTGTCAACAGCCAACACCAAGCCAAGCTGCTCCAAATCTGACAATTCGTGGAACACACGACTCGGTCTA
Organism: Faecousia sp.; assembly: GCA_045601945.1. Classification (GTDB taxonomy): domain Bacteria; phylum Bacillota; class Clostridia; order Oscillospirales; family Oscillospiraceae; genus JAZOXB01. The sequence continues at coordinate 1,833 of JAZSAO010000495.1, forward strand.
CATTTCCGAGCAAACATGGTCGCAAAGACTTCCTGATACTTTTCTTCTAATGCTTGCCGTGCAGATTCATATCCGTCCATCGCAAAGAACTGAAGGATTCTGCTTAGATGCAACAAATCCCAACTGCTATTGGGGCGATATTTCTTCAAAGCATCTTCTGCCGCAGTGAGAAAAGGTTCCTTATCCGGATAAGCATTTACCATAGTATAGGTATACCATGACCTTGTCCCCTCGCTTTGGGCATCGTAAGCAAAATTTCTTTTGCATGCCCAAAGGACAAGATCCCGATACTTCTCCGGCTCTTGCCTGACAGCGATCACGCATCTGCCAAGACCGCGAAGCATAGCTTCTTTGAATTCTTTTTTCGTCATATGACCTCCGGTAAAATTTCTATTTTGCCGGAACCTCTCCGGCGGTTTCCAAGCTACTATGTACAAGCATAGAAAACACCTCCCTTATTGTTATGAAATAATTATAGCATAAGAACAAGCACACCGCAACCAAAATGATTGCGGTGTGCTTTCAAAATAAAGTCGTTATCCAATAAATCAGCCCATAGATCACACTTGCACTTACGCCATAGACGATGACCGGGCCGGCAATTTGGAAAATTTTGGCACCAACTCCGAGAATCATGCCTTCGGTTTTATACTCTACTGCCGAGGATACGATGGCGTTGGCAAAGCCCGTAATGGGGACCAAGGTGCCGGCTCCGGCGAATTTGGCAATATCGTCGTACACTGCAAGACCGCTGAGTATGGCGGATAGCAGCACAAGGGTGATGCTTGCGGCAGTCGCGGCGTTTTCCTTGCTTAGATCCAAGGCTTCATAGACATTTAAAAAGATCTGACCCAACAAACAGATCAAACCGCCCACTGCAAAGGCCGCAAGGCAGTTTCTCCCGGTTTTTGATTTTGGCGCAAGGGCGTCCACCATTCTGCTGTATTCTGCCCGACTCATTTTCATGTGCTCGTCCCCCTTTTTCTGTAGTTTGCCATAGCGCCCCCAAAATATACAAAAAACTTTTTTTGATTTTCCGTATATTCATTTTCCCTATGCACATACTATGATCGGACAGGACATGGAACACCCCATTCCAAAGGAATGTATTTCAAAAAAGGTCAATTTGAAAAGCTCCATATCCCGTCAAGTGTACCCCGGAGGCCACGGGTGGTGCGAACCGTATACGGATAGGACAGGCCACATTGCCTGTCCTACATATTTTAAGTTGACAAGCCCTTGCTGTAGTGATATGATGAAGGAGATAAAAAAGATAGGAGATCTCCCATGAGTTACTGTCAACGGTGTGGGGAAAAGAATCTGCCCCACGCAGACGTGTGCGAAAACTGCGGCGCACCCCTGCCTATAGAAGAACGAACAAACTTACAACCGGGATACGGTTATAATATCCATACTGCAAATTGCAGACACAGATTAAAAATTCAGCCCATGCCTCTCGGCGAAAAGCTGGAACTTTTAGGGAATAAAAAATTTCTCTTTCTCGGAAATTTATTCTTAGACCTTGGAATTTCCCTTCTTCTGCTTGGGAAGATATTCCGCATTGACAATCCCCTCCTAAAGGATGTCATAGAGAAAAATGCCGGTCTTTTTGGCCCCAAGGGGGATTTTTTCACAGCTGTCTATTGCCTGCTCATCCTCGCTTCCATTCTCCTTGCAGCCCATCCCGTATTTACGCGATGCACCTATAAGGTCACGCAACTACTGCCGGCTATGCTCTTGGAGTTTCTGATCCTCCCTCTGACAGCAATTGCGCTGTGGTCGGATCTCTACTTTGGAGATTATATGGGAACCTCCCTTGCACCGGGAGGATATCTTCTCTTGATACTCTGCGTCATATCCCTATCATCCCGATATATCCTGAGTAAAGAGTATCTTTGGCTTAGAAGAAGCGGCGTCTATTCTTATGTCGCAAACTAAAAATCTACCCCTACAGAGGAAGTCTCTGTAGGGGTAGTTGTTTTGATAAACTATGTTACCGATCAATAATTGGTAGCGTGGAGTTCAAAGTATGCCTGAGGATGTGCGCAAACGGGGCACAGTTCGGGAGCCTTCTTGCCCATGACCAGATGGCCACAGTTACGGCATTCCCACATAGCTTCCTCGCCCTTTTCGAAAACGGTCTGCATTTCCACATTGTTCAGGAGGGCGCGATAACGTTCCTCG
>JAZSAO010000496.1:0-12532 GCA_045601945.1 Faecousia sp.
TTTTATCGCAGGATAAATATCCTGCACCGCCTTAGGCGGAAGAAACAGTATTACACGGCATTTCTTGGCGGCAAAGCCGCCATGCCGCTTATTAGCGGCATAATAAAACGGTCAATCCGTTTTATTAGAAATAAGTATAAAGGGGTTTTTGTATGAATTACAGATCAGATCGATATGGCAATCAGCTGTCTGTTCTGGGCTTTGGATGTATGCGCTTTAAAAATAAATTGGGCGTAATCGATATGGAAGAAACAGAAAAGCAGATCATGACAGCCTTTGAAGGTGGGGTAAACTACTTTGACACTGCTTATATTTATCCCGGCAGCGAAGCGGCTTTGGGTAAGATTTTGGAAAAGAACGGTATTCGTAATCAGGTAAATATCGCTACGAAATTGCCCCATTATTTAATCAAGACCCCACAGGATCTGGATAAAATGTTTTCCGAAGAACTGCGGCGCTTACGTACAGACCATGTGGATTATTATCTCATGCATATGCTTACGGATACGGCTACGTGGGACCGTTTGAAGGGCCTTGGCATTGAAGCATGGCTGGAAGAAAAGAAAGTAAGTGGTGCCATCCGTCAAGTGGGATTCTCCTACCACGGGAATTCGGATATGTTCTGTGCTCTGGTAGATGCCTATGATTGGGATCTGTGTCTGATCCAGTATAATTATATGGATGAGCATTCTCAGGCAGGACGAAAGGGGCTCCGTTATGCTCATAGCAAAGGATTGCCTGTGATGATCATGGAACCTCTCCGGGGCGGGAAACTGGTAAAAGGATTACCGGAAGAGGCGAAGCGGATCTTTGGAGAATACAAGGTGTCCCACAGTCCTGCAGCATGGTCATTCCGCTGGCTGTGGAATCAGCCGGAGGTTACGGTTGTTCTTTCCGGTATGAATTCTGTAGAAATGGTCAGAGAAAATATAGCTACTGCTTCCTCTGCACAGGTGGGAGAAATCGGCTCCGAAGAACAAGCTATGCTAAACAGAGTGGTTGCCGCTATAAATGCGGGAATGAAAGTAGGCTGTACCGGTTGTGGCTACTGTATGCCTTGCCCTAAGGGTGTGGACATTCCCGGCACCTTTGCCGCATATAATCGCCGTTATGCAGAGGGGAAATTTTGGTCTTTGGTGGATTATACCATGTGTACCGCATTGCGGAAGAATTCCACAGCCGCCTCTAATTGTGTGGGGTGTGGGAAATGCGAAAAGCATTGTCCCCAAAACATTCCCATACGAGAAAAACTGAAAGATGCCCAAAAGGTACTGGAAACGCCCATATATCGTGTAGGTAGCAAGATCATAGGATGGTTTGCTAAATTTTAAGATGAACAGAAAAATGACTCCCTGTGAAGAAGGCTTCACGGGAAGTCATTTTTATTTTGATCAGCTGTGTTGTGAAGGAGAGACTTTCTTGGAGAAATAGGTCAAAGCACAGGCAACTAACAGCACTATGGTAACGATGAGGCTGGCTTCGATGCCGAAAGCGCCTCCGTTTAGCAGCTCCATGCCTGCAGTGGGCTTAAATTGCCACAGGGTAGGGGTGACGGCTCCGCCGCTGACTTGGATGCCTAAAATATTCCCCTGGACAAAATTCCATGCACTGTGGATGGCACAAGCCCCCCACAGATCCCCTTCCCTAAAAACATACAGACCCATAAACACCCCGAACAAGGCGATGTTTACAAGGGGAAGCAGGCCAAAACCGGGATTGAAAATATGGAGCAGGGAGAATATGACAGAACTGAGGCCTATGGCCCAAGCTTGTGTGCAACGGTTGGATAGGGACATCATAAAATAGCCTCGCAGGAGAATTTCTTCCGAGGAACCTTGGATCACAAAGCCTAAGAAGAACAGAAGGAAGTACACCGGGGTCAAGGTACAGGGGAAGCTGACTCGGAAGCTACCGAAGAGCCATGGGATCCCACAGCACACAAGGAGCAGTCCTGTGCCGATGAGCAGACCCTTTCCGTAGCTTTTTAGAAAGCTACCCTTTCCCAAGCCCATGGAACGCAGGGAGCGTTTTTCGATACACAAGCAGTAAAGGAGGGCGGCTCCTGTGGTCAGGACGGTCATAAACAGGTTTACGATGGTCATAGAGGGGGAAGACAGAATGGTTTCCGGATTGGTTCCCGGGTGTATGACTGACAAAATGACCGCAGGGATCGCGATCAAAAAGCCGGAAAGGATGGTGGGAATCAGGAAAACAAGGAAAAAGAACAGGATCTGCAGGGGGATGCTCGGCTTCCGCTTTGCGGATCTGCAATCACGGATCATAGGATTGGATGGAAAAGAATGCATAAAATGACCTCCTAAAAGGGTATGGTGAATGGGGGAACAGAATTTTAACCTGTCTATTCTGCGGTTTCATATTCATCTAAGATGGAATTCAGAAGGGCGCAGGTGTTTTTCAGGCTCTTATGGGGGTGGAAACGGAGGGTGGTGTCTTCTCCGGTTTTTACGGTGATCTCTATGCCGTAAAGACCTTCATTTTGTAGGGCAATGGGTTTTCCGCCGGCTTCTATGTCCGCAAGGAGGGCGGAGAAAAGGGCTTTCTTTTGGGCGGTGGACAGCATGTAACGAGGACCGTCTAAGGTGTCGGGGTCCCCTTCCCATAACCGTTGGGAGATGGCCACAGTATCGGCATCGTTATACAGATACAGGAGCTGTTGTGTGTCTCTGAACCCTTCACGGAAATAGGTGTCCAAGGCATCCCATATAGGGGCAAACCTGTTAGAAGGGATGGTATAACTGCGGGACAGGTCTTTCCCTTCCCTTTCATACAGAATCTCCAAGTTGGTAAAGGATACACAGTAGGAGCTGTCCTCGGTATACCTGCCGGAAGGAGAATAGTAGATCCTGTGTGAAGGATCCTTTTTTTCTTGGGTCAATAGGTCACGATCCTTTACGATGAGCCGGTGGACTTGGGTAAAGTCTGCAATATCCTGAGGATCCTCTGTTGTGAAGGTCATGCCGTTTAAGGTGAGGGTGAGACGGGTTACGGTTTCCGGTTTGGGGACCTTTCTTGCAATCTTTAAGATGTCGAATTGGAAAATCAGAATGGCACTCAGGAAACACAGAGCATAGATGCCCCAGTGGAGGAAGGCCTTCTTCTGGAACACCTTCATCTTACGCAGAAGGAGCATCCGAGAAAGGAAGAAAGCAACGGGACTGAGGATCAGACAGGGAAAGGCTAAAGAACTATCTTCCTTAGGCAGAAGCTCAAGGTTTACCAGCCAAGAAGCTACAGTGAAGCTTAGAAGCATGGTAAACAAATATTCCATCAGGAGAGACAAGGAAGGAAAGGCTAAATTCTGCTCCACCTGTTCTTCCTTCCGCTTTCTGTACAGGAAGGAAGCTAAGAACAGAAGCCCCGGAGACAGGGCGACATAGATTCCCACTGCGCCCCAAGGCGGTGACGGACTCCAGTGGAAATTTTCCGGCAGGTAAACAATGGGACAGAATATTTCCAAAGCATAGTCCATAGGACTCTTCCCTAAAATCAGATTGAAATATTCCTCCAACAGGAAGGGGAGAAAAAAGGAAAAAACCGTCAGAAGAAGGGCAAAAAACCTTCTGCCGCAAAGCACCGCTACCAAAACAGACATACTGTAGGCGATCCCATACAGTGCCAAACGGAAAACCATGTTTTGGAAATAGACACCCCAGAATAGCTTGTTCCCATCCCAGACGGAATAGACTATGGGGGTGGTGATCAGGGTGGTTACCAGCCAAGGCAGAGCGTAGATCAGAAAACCGCTTGCAAGGCTTGTGAAAAACAGGGTGCTTTTCCTAAGGGGGAGGCTGTGGTAAAAATGGTTTTCCTGTTTCTTGTGGAGATGGGAAAAGGCATACACCGCAGCTACTGCCCCAAGAAAAAATTCAAAGACTCCGATATCTAAAGTATAGAGCTTCTTTCGCCAATGGGATGGCAGGTCTGCAAGATAGTTCCGGGAATAGGCTTCTAAATAGGACGGTATGTTCTTCAGATCATCTACAAGGTTGTTTATTCGGAAGAAGTCAAAGAGGAAAAAGTAAACACAGGCAGCCAGTATCAGCAGCCAATGACGCCGCAGGCTTTTCCCTATCAGGGCTCGATAAGGTCTTTTGGGTTCCATAGATGTCACCTCGGATCAAGTGGATTTGCAAAAAGGGTGTGTAAATTTGCCTAAGAGTTGGGGAAGGTTTCCTTTTCGATGTTCTCTAAGAAGGTCAGGGTGGCTGTGGCCTCTTTAGGCAGAAACAGTTCGTTTATGGAATCCCCTATGGAAGTATGCAACACCACATGGATGCCGGGGCGGTAAGTTCCATAGAGGAACAGGGGGTCTATGCCGGAGGCAAGGTCCTCTTCCAGAACGCGGAAGAAATCTTGCTGTTGCAGGGTGGATAAATCGATGTTCTTTGTTCCGTCCGAAACAAAGGAAATAGAGGCGGTTTCTTCCCGGAGCATTTGCAGCTGCTTTTCTATACGGTCACTTTGGCGGAAGAAGGCTTTTGTTTCCTCTATGATTTCGGCGGAAGCTTCGTCTGTGGATTCACCGGATAGGAGGTAGGTGCGGCTGATGGATCTGCCGGATCCCATGGTGTAGGTAAGGTAGAGATGGATGTCCTCTCCTTCGTATTCATAGTCCTCTTCTGCTTCGATGGCGGAGCGTTCGGCAATGATATGTCGGTGGAGGGCTAAGACCTCTTCCACATCTGTGGGATCTTGGGAGGTAAAAGACAGACCGTCTGAGGTAGAAATGCGGACTGTCTGCACCCGGTCTCCTTGGGGAACCTTTCGGACAATGCCAAACAGGTCAAATTGGAAGGAAAAAATCAGGGCGCAGAGAAGGAGGACATAGACCCCACAGCCCAGAAAGGTTCCTCTTTGGAACACATTTCCCCTGCGGAGCAGGAGCATCCGTGCAAGGAAAAAGCCGGGGACGGAGAAGGGAATCAGGATATGAACTGTGAGCTCTTGTGCAATCAGGGCATAGGGGATCAAACACAGAAAAGTGAAAAGGAGGGTGAGCACGGCTTGCAGTAAGAAGTTTGCAGGGCGGAATATGAGACTCTGACCTACGTTTTCTTCTTTCCGCTTTCTGTGAAGGAGCAGGGCAAGGAAGCTCAGCCCCGCAGACCCTACGGCAAAGGCTCCCCCTTCTAACAATATAACGGACAGGTCATTATCCGATCCGTATTTGGGAGCGAGCAGATAGAAGGGAGATAAATAGGACAGGAAGAAGGAATCGGCGGTAATGCCAAAGGCAAGGGACTCCACCAAACCGGAGAAAAGGGATTCTATAAAGGGTAGGATCACCGTAAATACCAAACCGGTCAGGATGCCGAAGAAGCTTCTTCCGCTAACCACCATACCTAAGGTTGCGAAACCGAAAAAGGTGATATACAGGAGCAGACGGTAAAGGGCTGCTTCCAAAAAGGTCAGGAGAAATAAGGGTTCATCCCCGATTAGAAGGAAAATTCGCAGACCGTAATACCCCGTAACCAACAGCCAAGGCAGAATATAAAACACAAGACCGATCAGGTAGCCGCTGAGAAAGAGACTATCACGGGTGCAGGGAAGGCTGCAGAAGAAGGAGCTTTTCTTCTTACTGTGAAGATAAGAAAATACAAAGGCCGCCACCAAAAATGCAGAAATGACTTCCGTACCCGTGTACATATAAAACCGCAGGGCATAAGCCCAATCTTCCCATAGTTCTGTACGGTGCAAGATGGTAATTCGCCCTAAAACATCGGATCCCTGGGCAAGGAGGAACAGAAAGATCCCCACAGAGAGGAGCCAGAACCGGGATAGATGCTTCTTTATGAGGAGCCATTTACAGGAGGATGCTCTTGATATCATAGTGGACACCTCCCAATTCGTAGATGAAGATCTCTTCTAAGCTTAGGGGCATAAGCTCTAAGAGAATGGGGTCATAGGATTCCAGTTTTTTCTGCAGTTCCTCCGGGGAGCCTTTCAGGATCAGGGTTTCGATCCGTCCGTTTTGGCTACTGTGGACGGTGGGAAGGTCGTCGGGGCGGCTTTCTCCAAAGACTACCTGCACCTTTAACAGGTTTTCCTGCATCCGGCTCAGGCTCTGCTCTAAGAGCATCTTGCCTTGGTGCATGATGCCCACATAATCGCAGACGTCTTCCAGTTCTCGCAGGTTGTGGGAGGAAACCAGAACGGTCATGTTCCGCTCTGCTACGTCTTGGAGCATGACGCTCCACACCTGCCGCCGCATAACGGGATCCAGACCGTCTACGGGCTCGTCTAAGATCAGCAGTTCCGGTCTGACTGACAGAGCCAAGAGAAAAGCGGCCTGTTTTACCATGCCCTTGGAGAATTTGCTCAGAGCCTTCTTGGGGTCTAAGTTGAAGGCAGTCACTAATTTTTCATACAGCTCTGTGTCGAAGGTGGGATAGATGCCCCGGTAGAAGTTTGCCATTTCCTTGATGCTTGCGTTGCGGAAATAGAAGATATCGTCGGGGATATAGGCAAATTTCCTTTTTGCAGCGGGATTGTCAAAGACAGGCTCTCCGTCAATGAGGACTTCCCCACTGTCCGGATGGTAGATCCCTGTGAGATGACGGATCAGGGTACTTTTGCCGGCGCCGTTGGGACCCACTAAGCCGTAAACAGCACCTCTGGGAATATGGACTTCACAATTATCTAATGCCTTCGTGTCTGCGAAGGTTTTGGTCAGATTGGTGACGCGGATCATAGGTCATTCCTCCTGTTTTTTGTTTCTTCGACTATGATGGTTTCCAATTCTTCCGGGGTGATGCCTAAGGAGAGAAGCTCCCCGGCGGTACTGCGGAAGGTCTCTATGAGCTTATCCCGTCTGCCGGTGTCTACCTGACTGAGCTTTCCGGCAAAACAGCCCTTGCCTTGGACGGTGTAGACATAGCCCTCGGCTTCCAGCTCCCGATAGGCTCGCATAATGGTATTGGGGTTAATGGCAAGCTCCCCTGCCAGCTCCCGGACAGAGGGAAGCTTTTCTCCCTCTGCAATGGCACCGGATAAGATGAGCCTGCGCAGATTGTTCTTGATCTGCTCATAAATGGGCCCCGGTGCTCTGTAGTTTAAGGAAATCATGTGGAATCACCTTCCTTACGGTTTGAGTGTGTTATAACTGTATTACTTGTCTTAATACAGTTATAACACGATGTACTACAGTTGTCAAGGATTTTTGTAAAAATTTCTAATAATATAGAAAAATTTCTGACGACATCGGAGAAAAAATCAAAGAATATTCCCATAAACCTATGGAAAACCATTTTATCAAGAAACAGTATTATTGCTTTTTGAGCGGATATATGCTATACTAAAAGCGGAATTGTAAGATATGTGCATTTTGGGCGGAAAACATATACAACATTTGTGAAATTTGTAATTTTTTAAAATAAATACATGTTACCTATTATATTGTATACGGACCGGCTTTCTCCTCGGAACGAGCCATTGGGAAGCAGTGAGCGGTCTGTGTAAATATCTCTACCACTCTTTTCAGAAAGGAACATGAACGATGAAAGCAACAGTGAAAAAATTTTTGCGATGTACCTTCCCTATTCTGCTTGTGAGCCTGATGCTTGCGGTGTTCTGCGTTTCTGCATTTGCAGAGGAGGCCACCCCCGGGGATTCATGGTGGTCCCTGGACATGGAGACCGGGATCCTGTATGTAGAGGGAGATGTTCCCGAAAGCTGTAACTGGCTGGGATATTATCCTCCATGGTATGAGTGGAAGGATGTGATCACAGAGGTCCGTATTTCCGAAGGCGCGGAGTATATCGGTGCTTACGGATTTGCGGGGTGCTCCAAGCTTGTCAAGGTGATTCTGCCAAACTCCTTGAAGAATATCGAGGAGTATGCTTTTGGTGATTGCAATTCCCTGAAGGAACTACGGATCCCCCGGAATGTATCTTTTGTTGATTCTAACGCGTTTTCCGGATCCTACAGTTTGGAACGGCTCCTTGTGGATCCCAACAATCCTTATTATACATCGGATGCCCAGGGCATCCTCTATAAGAAGGATATGACGGAACTTGTACTTTGTCCCAAGGGTATTACAGGAACTATTACCATTCCTCATGGGGTTACGACCCTTGCAGGATCCTGTTTTGCATGGTGCGAGATGCTTACAGAGGTGTCCTTCCCCGACAGTGTCACAGAGATCCGAGCCTGTGCCTTTGAGTATTGCACGGAACTGGTTCGAATCAAGCTACCCGGAAGTGTAACTATGGTAGAGTCATGTGCATTTCAGGGGTGCTCTGCACTGAAAACCGCAGATATAGCCAAAGCGGATATGAAGGAACCCGATGCAGTTTTCTCAGGCTGTGATCAATTGGAAAAGGTGACTGTATCCCGGGACAATCCCTACTTTACCTGTGACGGACAGGGTGCTATCTATGATAAGACGATGGACCGGATCCTTCTGTGCCCCGAGGGCTTTGCAGGAAACTTTATCATTCCCAACGGAGTAAAGCGTATTGAGGAGAGTGCTTTTTCAAGTTGCGGAAAGCTTACGGAAGTGGAGATCCCCTACAGTGTAACGGAGATTGGGGAGGATGCCTTCTTTTATTGTACATCGCTGAAAAAGCTTGTGATCCCCAACAGTGTCAAAGTTATGGGGAACCCCGTCTTCGCAGAGTGCCGGAACTTAGTCAGTGTTGTTTTACCTGCAAGCTTTGCGGTGATAGATGAAGCTACTTTAGATGGCTGTTACGATCTTGAGGAGCTATACTTCAGAGGACCTGCACCGGATATTGATGGATGGATCTATCTTTCCTATGCTGCTACCCTGTACTATGTAGAGGGACAAGAGGGCTGGACCACACCGATCTGGGAGAATCGTACGACCAAAACCTGGTCCGGTTTCGTTGCTACGGATGTAAAGGAGTCGGACTATTTCTATGAGGCCGTGGAATGGGCTCTGGAAAAGGAGATCACCACCGGTGTGGGGAATGACCTGTTCCGACCGGAGAATACCTGTACCCGTGGCCAAGTAGTGACCTTTCTGTGGAGAGCCAAGGGCTGTCCCGAGCCTACGACTACAGAGAATCCCTTCGAGGATATTTCTCCTAAGGACTATTATTACAAGGCTGTCTTGTGGGCGGCAGAGCAGGGGATCACAACAGGTGTGACCAAGAACCGCTTTGCACCCGAAAAGGGATGCACCCGCGCCCAGGTGGTGACCTTCCTGTGGAGAGCGGAGAGCAAGCCGCAGATCACTCCGGCGCAGAATCCCTTTCAGGATGTTGAAGAGAATACCTATTACGCCGATGCTGTTGCCTGGGCTGTGAAGCAGGGAATCACCACCGGCAAGACCAAGGATAACTTTGCTCCCGAGGACCTGTGTACCAGAGGGCAGATCGTGACCTTCCTGTATAGAGCAAGAGATTTCTTTCCCCATGCATACGGTCCATACTATCCGGTGCTGCAGAGTTTGATCGAAAAACAGGACCACTCCAACCCCGGACAGGGGATATTCTACGATCTTGACGGAAACGGCGTAGACGAGATGATCTATTTGTATACCGCTCCTGACGGCAGTGATACTTATTGCGCTGTTTATACCGTGGAGGACGGTGAAGCGGTAGCACTGTTAGAGAATCATTCCTTTGCCTACTTGGTCGGTGGGAATGCAGCTGCATTGGCTCTGACAGAAATAGAGGGGCAATCATATCTCTGTACCTATGCTCGGTATTATGACAGAGGGCACAGTGAGGAATATGAATACATCGATTATACGATTTATGTATGGGAACTCTTCCAACTGACGGACAAGGGACTCATTCTTACGGATGAGTACAAATATAACTGTACCGAAGGGTACAATGGAGAGGAATGGGTCCTGATCTCCGAGAAATCCTCCTTTACCGTCAACGATGAAGAGCGTCCCCTACAGGAGTTTTACACATGGAGAGATAGCATTCAAATTCTCGGGATCCTTGACGGTCGCTCCAACGGTGACCAGTATGACTGCGGCTATACCGGAGCAGAACTCCTGAGTCTGTGTAAGCCCTGAGAAAAGCATTGAACGAAATCAACCCCCTTCCCTTTTCGGCTCGGTCCGTAAGGGAAGGGGTTTTTATACTGCAAGAGATAAGATATGGGACTATGCTTCAAATTTAATCGTCGGTATTATAAAAAAGCTGTCTTGAGAGTGAATGCTCTCAAGACAGCCGAAGAAATGATGAAATTAGGTTGCGGAGTTAGCGTTCCCTTCTCGAATAGCCTTTTTCTCTGCTTTGGTCTTACAGAAATGCTCCAGAACGGGAATGAATGCTACACAAACCAGGCAAGCTGTGAAGCCACCGTTGTACAGGAGGAAGCCACCGTGGAGATCCGGTACGCAACGAACCAGACAGTAGTGAAGAACAGAAGCAACTGCGCCCCAGAACCAGCCGTAGGTTCCTGCAATGGGAGACAGAGCCGAGCAGAAGCACAGGCCGATGACGATGGTCTGATTATTGATGACCCAAGCATAGTCCGGACCCATCAGAGCCTTCATGCCAAAGGAGGCTACAGCATAGCCCAGCATGCAGGGCCAGACGTTCCGGGGGTGAGACCCGGAGCAGCAACCTGCCAGCATACAGAACACGCAGCCCAAGGCAACGGCGTTAAAATTCGTGCCGATCAGGTTATAGTATGCCATGATGAACAGTCCGTACAGACCAACATTCATCAGGAAAGGTCCGTTCCCAAAGGCATCCGCAAAGTCCACTCCGTGACCGGAATGCTTCATAAGCTGCCAATAGTCCTTGGGCTTGGTGCCCATAAGGAGAGAAACAATCAAGCAGATGGCGAAGAATGCAATACAGAAAATGTTGCAAATCTCCGGAGATGCTGCCTTCATAGTTTCGGCGGCATTACCTGCAGGAATTTCCACACCGGGAACGGTATACAGGATACCACGGAGGAAGAATGAAATGATACCCACGGTCATAGCTGCAGAATAGAGACTGTAGCCCTTATGGGTCTTGGGGGAGTGGGATAGGGTAGCAGGGATCAGGAAACCTACCACCACACCAACTGCAACAGCATAGCCAAGTCCCGCCCAACTAAAGGCATGCTCACCCACATCAGGATAGCGGAAAAGCAAATCTGCATACAAAGGAGACAAGGCAGTGCTGAACAACATAGAGTTTGTATGCTTTCCGGGAGCCTCTTTCTTGATCAAGCAGTAGAGAAGAACACCCAGAACACCAAACCACATATTCAGAATGGTAACGCCCCAGAAACCGAAGCCCATGGTCAACAGGAATCCCAGAACAGAAGGAGCTCCAGCCTTAGCACCGGGGAGGCAATACAGAAGCGTACAGGCCAAGCATACCAATGCAGTATTCAAGAATGCACCGGCAAAAGTGCTGCAATCAAAGGTATTTTTGGGAACCTTGCAAGTATGAGTGAGCAGTTCTTTTAGTTCATAGAACATTTTGTCCCGATCAGGACACAACACTGCCGCAACAAACAGAGCCAAGGTGCAAAGTGCGAAAAATAAACGGATAAAATCATGCTTGGAGCATTGATTCAGGCGCTTCATGAAAAAATCTCTCCTTTTTGCAACCGATGAATCAACCGGCTTTCGATTGATTCATCGGATTTTGGTATATTCTTAGCCGCGCTCTGCGGACTCGATGACGTGCTTCATGAGCACGGAGGTTGTAACGGCACCAACACCGCCGGGAACGGGAGTGATGGCCTCAACAATGGGCTCTACCTCGTCAAAGATAGCATCGCCGGACATGCCGCCCTTGCCCTTGGAGGTGATCTTCTCGGGGTTCCAGTTCATGGAAACGTCGATAACGATCTGGCCGGGACGGACGAAGTCCTTGGTCAAAGAGTTCAGAACACCGGCTGCGGAGATGATGATATCAGCCTCACGGCAAACAGCAGCGGTATCTACGGTACGGGTATGGCAAACGGTAACGGTGGCATTCTTGCCCATGAGCATCATAGCGGCGGGCTTGCCAACTACCAGAGAACGGCCGATAACAACAGCCTTCTTACCGGTGCAGTCAATGTTGTAATGATCCAAAATTTCCATGCAAGCGGCGGGGGTGCAGGGTGCGAATCCCAGATTCTGACCCTCGAATACGCCGGCATTGGACATATGGGTCATGGAGTCTACGTCCTTCTTGGGATCCAGACGGTTGCAGATCTCGTCCTGTGCGCCCTTGAGATGCTTGGGCAGGGGACGGAACATGAGAACGCCGTGGATGGAAGCGTCTGCGTTGACCTCGTCAATGACAGCCAGAACTTCTTCCTTAGTAGCGGTTTCGGGAAGAACGTAATTCTTAACAGCAACGCCCACTTCTTCTGCACGCTTGGTAGCGCCCTTTTCGTAGCTCAGGTCGGAGGGGTTCTCACCCAAACGGATGATACCCAGCGTTGCGGTGATGCCCTTTTCCTGCAGGGCGGCGGTACGGGTCTGGAGATTGGCTACGAGAGCCTCGTTGACTTCTTTACCCAGTAATCTTTTAGCCATGTGTATATCCTCCTATGTGTGAGATCAGGCGAAGAAACCGGCTTTTACGGTTTC
>JAZSAO010000497.1:0-4586 GCA_045601945.1 Faecousia sp.
CTACCGTATGGCCTGTAGCAGGAATCTCTTCCCGATAGCTATGGTTGCAGGTTTCGCAGGTGTAGCTCTTTATACCTGTGTCAACGCAGCCTGCTGATGCCAAGATTTCTTCTTTATAGCTGTGACCTGTGGGGGCAATGGCCGTCTGGGCAATCAGAACGGCGTTACAGACAGTGCAATGGCTGCCTTGGGTCTTGCCGACTTCTGTACAGGGGGGGGCAACAGCCTCGTCAGTCACGGGGCTATGGGGTTCGGTAGTAGTGGCTCCGCAGAACGCACAGGTTCCGCCATGGGTGTTGTCCCCATTGTCCTTGTAAACAAATTCATGCTTCAGACAAATAAAGGGAAGACCGTTGTTCACTCCGTCGTTGCGAACCCAGAGGGAAAGAAGCTTGTTCATCTTTCCGGGAACGTCCTTTGCCTTTAGATCCGTGACAGTGGAGCCGGCACCGGAAAGTCCCTTGCCGGAGGGGTAGTAGCAGTAGTCTACCTTGCCGGTATTGTACTTGGTGGTAATGCCGTTGGCAAATACACCTGTAGCGGTGGCGGTATACTGGCTGTAGGAATTGAGAATATTGCCGTTATTCTCTGCCGCGATACCGGCAGTACCTGCGTTAGAGGTGATCTTACCGGTATAGGCACAGCTTACGATCATACCGTTGTTTTCACCGGTTATACCGCCGTGGGAGTTGCCGCCGATGCGGATGGTGCCACACAGACCGTAGTGGTCGGAAACTGCGCCGCCGTTAATCTTATCCAAAGCCACCTTATAGGTTGTTACATCTACGTTGTTGCTGACAAACATATAGTCAATGAGGCTGGTGGGACTTGCGTTATAAGCACTGAAGGTATTCTGATCAACAGGAGTGCCTAAGGAAACCGCTGCATGGCGAGCATCTGTCAGCTGTGTGCTGAGATCTTTAATGAGAGCGGTGGTGGGCTTAGCGTTGAAGTCACCGGTAATGTGGAAGTAAATTTCTTTATATCCCTTTGCGGCGTATTTTTCCTTTAGGGCGGTCATACGTTCCACGATCAGTTTCAGACCGTTGGTCTGAGAGGCGGCGACTTCGTGGTCTAAGTGGGTGTTGGCGGCAATGACGATCATGCCATTGCTCTTGACCTGCAGAACAGCATAGCTACAGGTACGGTAATGCGTGGTGCCCCAGCCCAGAGACATAACATCCGGGGTTTCACTGAGCCAGAAGGTGTTCTTTTCCAGTGCAACAAATTTGTTGGCATTCCAGTACAAGGGGCTACCGGCATTCTGTGCAGAGGTGTTGCCGAAAACACACTGCTTACCGTAGCCTGTCAGAACACTTTCAATTACGGGCTTCCATGTGGAGTCATATTCTTGGAAGCCGATGATATCCGGCTTATAATTCTGCAAGAAGGTCTTCATGCGAGGGATCCGCTCGTTGGTAGAGTTGGGGGAAGGATCGTTGCCGTGACGAACGTTCTGACTCATGAGAGTATAGTCAAAGGTCGTCCAAGTGGACTTGACCTCAGCGGAACTGAGACAGCCTAAAATCAGACCCTTTTGATTCACGCCTACAACAGAGCCTGTGTTGGTTTTGCCGGAAACGGTAGCACTTTCTACGTATAAGAATTTTACGGTACCGTGCTTGAGATAGCCTACAAGGCCCTGTGCATTGTCCCCTGAAATCACAAAGTTTTTCATGCTGTGACCCTGTCCGTCTAACACGCCGGAGAAGGGAGCAGTTTCCGTCCCCATAGCAGGGATAGTCTGACCGCCAAAGTCTAAGTCAGCGGTAAGATACACGTATTTGTCACTGTAGCTGTTTCCACCGTTAACCGCCTTGACAAAGGCGAGGTATTCTGCCGTAGTGCCGATGGCTACGGGAGTAGCCCATTTGGCATAGAGGGTCTTATTGCCTGTGGTTTCGGGAGGGATCACAGGCAGGGGCTGACAGGCGAAGTTAGATTCTTCAAACCAACCTGCAAAGCGGTAGCCGTTTTTCGTAATGGATTCTTCGTCAGGGAGTCCCACACCGGGAACACGGGTATAGGAAGAA
The DNA here is from genome assembly GCA_045601945.1 of Faecousia sp. Taxonomy (GTDB): domain Bacteria; phylum Bacillota; class Clostridia; order Oscillospirales; family Oscillospiraceae; genus JAZOXB01. Next base: position 2,034 of record JAZSAO010000497.1, read on the forward strand.
GCCCCTGTAGCCTTCCAGCTACCGCCGTTTGCCTGATAGGTAATGAGGAAGGGAACGCCTGTGGGATAGGCTTTGGAAGTCAAAGCATCGGGAGCAGAGAAGGGAACTGCGCTGTAGTAGTTCAGTGCAGAGGTATAGGGAATGTCGTCTCCCAAATTGGCGCAGATGGTCTGATAGCCCAGGTTGACACCTTCGGCATAGGAATACAGACGAGTGCAGATGGCAGGTTGCTGATTTTGGTTCCGTACAGCCGGAATAACCGGGGTAGCCGTAAACACGCCATTACCGGTCGTGGTGCGGTAGGAGGTGTTAATATAAGAGGCAATGGTACCTGCCCGGAAGTCGTTTTCCGTATAGGCTTTCCCTGCAACACTGGTGGAACAGGCGCTCTTTAGGTAATAGCAGTCCTTAAATTCCGGAGTGTAGCCTGCCTTTACACGAGCCAAAGCGCCTACATCGGAGGGTGCGGTGACCCGACCCGCATTAAAACAGCCGGTCATTTGGATGTTGTCCTGTCCCCATCCTGCTACACCTGCCGCCGCGCTGACCGTGGCAGTGACTGTGCCGTAGTTGCCGCAGTAGTTAAGAACGGAGCTGATTCTTGCTACACCTACCACACCGCCGATACCGTCTTTGCCGGTGGTGGACTTGATGCTTGCACCGTTGGTGCAGTATTCCAGCGTACAGCCGTCTGCATAGCCGGTAATGCCGCCTGCTCGGTTGGCAACGGTAACGGAGCCGTTATAAATATGGAGATCATTAAAATAGGCCTGATAACAGCTTCCGAATAAGCCACCGCCGTTGAGGGAGGTGTTATTGACATTCAGGTTCAGGACCTTAAAGTTATTGCCGTAGAATTTGCCGGAGAAGGATGTCGTCCAGCTGCTGTTGGTGTCGAATTTGCCGATGGGGGTATGGTTTGCGCTTCCCATATCAATGTCCCCCAGCATATAGAAGCTCTTTCCGGCAAAGGTCTTGCCCCCGTTAACCGCAGTAGCAAGAGCAGTAAAGCCTGCCCGATTGGTGACCACATACACAGACTCATTGGGATAGGTGCTGTGGTCTGCAATGTTAGCTGCGTCAACAGTGACGGTGAGGGATGTGGCCTTAGAGGGCATCACAAAGTTGCGACCGCTGACAGTTCCTGCGCTTGCACTGAGGGTGACGGTAATGCTGTCGGGTACCCCTACGGTATAGGTGTCCCCTGCGTTCATATACAAGGTAGCTGTGCTGTTCTTCCCCTTTGCAACATAGGTTACAGAAAGGGGATAGACACCGGCACTTTTCCGCAGTTCGGGGAACAGCGCGCCCTGAGACCAAACGGGAGCGCCCCCTAAGGGAGAGTTCTTGTCCAAAACATGAGCCAAATAGCCGCTACCCAACTGCCCCTTGGAAACCAAGGTATCACCGTTTGACCAGTCGTAGCCTGTGTAGCTGCTGTCAAAATAGTAGTTATTGAACATAGCATTGGATTTGTTGGAAGCCAAAATACTGCCGCTGTAACGACCGATGGGGTATTTGGTGGTCGCCACCAGCTGACCCATGTTGAAGCAGTTGTAGATCTGACCTACAACGCCTTCGTTCTGGCCCTGTCCCCAGCCACAGATGCCGGCGGCAACATTGATACCCGTAGCGGTACCTGCAAAATAGCAGTTTTTAATAATACCGCCGTTGTGGATGCCACCGGCGATACCGCCTACAGACAGATAATCATAGCCACCGGAAATGGTAATAGAAGAAGAACTCCAGCAGTTTTCCACAAGTCCCCGATCTACCACACCTGCCAAACAGCCGGCACGCCAGTTATCCTTGCTACAGGTTGCGGTGAAGGTACAGCCTTCCATACCTAAATTCCGCAGGATACCGGTAGAGGTGACCTTTCCTACAAAGCCGCAGTTTAAGTCAGAGGTAGTGACCGAGAGCCGCTTAACAGCATGGAAGCCACCGTCAAAGGTACCTGCAAAATTCACAGGGGGAATGTAGGAAAATCCATACATATCAATGTCGCAGATCATGTACAGAGTTTTTCCGGAAAAGTTGTTGGTTTGTCCCAACTGAGAGAATTTTTCCAGTCCCTCTGCGGTGGAAATTTGGAATTCCTTGCTGTTGGGATATTGCTCATAGAGGAGAATATCCGGAATCGTTGTTACCGCCTGTGCCTCCGAGGAAGAAAGCCCCACTATAGGGGACAGGGAGAGCAGGCAAGCCAAAATCAAGAGAAAAGTAAACCCACGTTTTAACATATTTTGGTTCTCCTTTCGGGGGAATTATTAGCATTATTTTACTAAACCATAGATATAAAGTCAATGGTTTTCCAATAAATAAGCTGGGTATCGTTATGGTATGCACGATCATCAAAGGTGAAAATGCCCGGTTTCGTTTTGAATTGGATCATACGAGCATCCCGATGCCACTTGAACCAAAGGTTCCATAAATTTTCGTTTGTCGAACTGTTCACCAAGTTGGTAAAGGCCCTTGCCTCTCCAATGGGAGAGGTGCCGCGACTGCGGCGGAGAGGGCAGTAGGGATTCCGGTTTTTGTACCGATTTCGTA
>JAZSAO010000498.1:0-3824 GCA_045601945.1 Faecousia sp.
CTGCTTGTCCAGCCTTGGTTTACCGCTTTTATCCGGGGCGATAGGCAGCTTGCTCAGGTCAACCTTGCCATAAATGTGAAGCCCGTTGCCGCTGACAGAGTATTCCGCATAGGAATCGAACCGGGAGAGCATGGTCTGCACTCTTGGATCAACCTTATCAGCATGGTCGATATCCAGGAAGAAGTATCCTTCCGGGATGACAAAACCTACACCGGCAGCACCGACCATTTTCGCTGCCGCTACGGCTTCCTCATAGGTAACCCAGGTGTGGCGGTACTTTTCATTGGTTCCGGTTGCACCGCCACCGGCGGCGAAGGGAACTTTGTTGATGCGGTCACCGTCCATTTCCTTTCGCCAAAGAAACCATATCGGCAGAGCCTTTAGTTCCCGCATCCCGGCCACCTCCTTTCTGCGTGTTTGCTTGCAGACATCACTTCTGTACGGCGTTCTTCATCAGCCATTCCTTGTAGGCATCGATAGGAATCAGAATTCTGGTACCGATGCGCAGCGTAGGAAAACCCGGTGTTTTCACCAGTTCGTATGCCTTGGGCAGGCTGATGCCCATCTGTGCAGACAGTTCTTGCACGCTCATGGTTGTTCTTTCCATAGACTCACTTCTCCTTTCTTTAGTGATAAACAGAGCAAACAGAAACCACCGGTCGGCAGGATACCGATCGGTGGTTCATTAAGAGGGATTACTTCAGGGCAATCTCTGCCTTGCCCTTGGTGCGGATCTGCTGCACCGCATTGTAAGCGGTCAGATCCTTGTTGCCATAATGGTTACGCTTATCCAGGCGTTCTTCCATTTCCTTCAGCTTGCGGTTTGCTCTCTGCTTGATTCTGTTCTTCATATGTAGCTCCTCCTTCCTTCAAAAGGGTATACTTTCCCTATGGTTCCGATCCGTGAGGGTCGGTGCAGGGAACTCCCTTTTTGAAGGTCGACATCTGACTTGGGAAAGTATTTTGTTGTTTGCTCTTGTTTTCGTCGTTATTGTACTGTATAATGTCACCGAACGCCACTTTCTAACGGTGACTCTAACGGTGACACAGGAGGACATGATATGCCTTACGATTCCTACGGCAACTATGTACCGTCAAAAGCAGATAAAACAACCGACGTCTTTGGCTACGATGCCATTGGCGGTGTCGGACAGCTGATCTACCACTTAGTTCGGTTTAAGGAATACGAATTGGATTATGCGCCCAATAATGTGCTGATCGCCCGTCCGTACTGCCAGAAGGGATATGAGCCGGAATTATATTCGAAGGATTCTCCCTCCGGGGCAGAGTTGACGGCAACCATCTTCAATTTGGCTAAAAAAATAGACGACCCCTCCGAGGAGAGACCGTATACGGATCTGATTATAGAGTGGTGCAAAAAATATGGCCATCCCTATGCCATTGACTCTATCCATGCTTATATGATGGAATCCGATTACAAGCTGGAAGAGGACGGCTATTTTATTGAAAAGGATGCCACCTTCAGCATCAGCGACTTTATGCGGGATCTGGAGTGGTTCTACCAGGCTATGCGGATGCATTTTGCGTTTGAGCAGATGTGCCTGGGCAATGACGAACCGGCACTCACTTTGTATGAGGACGGGAAGCACTTTGCCGGACTGCCGTTCTTTGAGCAATACCGCTCAGACCCTGAGGATGTTCCGGACATCGACTATTCTTCTGCCGGTGGTGATTTGCTGAAGGAAATGCAACTGGCCAATGAAGCTATGGAGGATATAGAACCCTACGATGGCTTTGCACGGCTCCCGTTTGATCATTATGAGGAACTGCAGGAGAAAATGGTGGATATCATGCCGGATTTCAGGATCCGGCTGAAGGTCAATCCCCGAACCAGAAGAATGGTATTTGCAGCGGATGTGCATTCCGTTTTTGATATTTGTTGGTATACCCTGGCCAGGAAGATGTCTGAGGATGTCGCCCCGGAAGATAAGGGCACCTCTGCCGATAAGAAAGAAAAGCCTGAAGGTGTAGTCATGTCCTGCCCGTTCTGTGGAGAGGCTTTTGTCCGCAGAAACAACCGAGCTAAAACCTGTGGAAGACCAAAATGCGAAACGGCGCGTAATACATTGAATCAGAGAAACAGCCGGAAAAAACGAAAAATCCAGGCACAGCAGAGCAAATAAATAAGCCGCCGATCCTACTTCTTTGTAGAATCGGCGGTTATTTATCCATCACATTCGTTCCAAAAAGCTTCAACTGCTTTTTCATATTTCTCCTGCTCCACATAGTAGCTCAGGCCGTGCTGAGCGCCGGGGACAATGAGCAACTGTTTGGGTGCTGTGCATACGTCATCTCCTGAGCATCGTAAGTTACCTGCATTATACCATAACGGAGTGCTTTTTCAACAAGGTTTTGCCGGGCGACCTGGAATAGAAATCAATATGGTTCCATGAAGGCTTTGCTTAGCCAAAAACACAGAACTGTCTCCTGAAACAGGAAATTTTTGCATTTTTTAGAGGAAAAATTGTAAATTGCATCAAATTACATTGCAAAAGGGGAGCGGTGTGTGTTATAGTGTTATCGGTTAATATAACCTGAAAAATAGGGAGGGAAGAATTTTATGAAACGAATTCTTGCAGTTGCTCTGATTGTTTGCTTGCTGCTGTGCGGCTGTCAATTGGGAGATCTTATACCTGCAGAACCGGCAACTGAGCCGTCCCAGACCCAAACACCCACGGAAGCATCCACCGAAGCATCCACCGAAGCACCCACCGAAACACCCACCGAGGCACCTACGGAAGCATCGACTGAGCCTGTACAGGCACAGCCGGAGAAGGTCACGGTGTATTTGCTGGAAAAAGCCGTATATTTTGACAGCGGCCATACGGAGTATTCTTACGACAAAAACTACAATATTGATGAATACGAGACGGTATCTCTGGAAGGCGATTGGATTGCCACCGTTTATTTTAGAGAGAAGGACAAAAACGGAATGCCCAATATGATTTGGGAAGAGTTGGCTGGATCGGATGATGGTTTGGTTCATCTTGTAAAATACTCTGAAGGCGGAAAGATGACAGAGGATCAATATGATAGCAACACGAACCCTTACAGCGGCTATCAGTATGAATATGATCAGAAGGGCAATCTCGTTGAAAAGCGGGAATACTACGATGGGATTTTGCAATCTACCGTAATTTATGAATATCAGGGCAGCAAACTTTTCCGCGCCTATTGTGAAGATCCCCAGGGCAACCACATCTACGATTACCGTGTTGAGAACGGTGTGATTATTGAGAAAGTTGGTTATTCCTCCGACGACAGCTTTAGCTACCGGTATGAATATGATGCAAACGGCAACCTGGTCAAAGAGAGCATGTTGTACGAAGGCGAGCTGATTCCGGTAACCACTTATATCTACAAGGCGGTGGAGGTAAGCGCCAACCGCGCTCAGTATTTGCTGGAACAGCAGAAGTACTTAACTTCCATTACTTGATTCAGAGGAGACTTCGGTCTCCTCTTTTTCATACTGCCCCGCAACAGCCTGTTGCCAGACCGGTATAGCAACGCCGGAAAAGGGGCATCATCCGGTACAAAGCGGCAGGCATCATCCGGTACAAAGCGGAGATCAGTTTTTTGCTCGGTCATGAGAACCTTAATACAACGATGAAATACCTTGATATTACTACCGAAGAAAAGGTCAAGGCACTTGCAACGCTTGAAACCGAGGAAGAACATAACACTCTGAAAAAGTGGAGAAATAACGAAGCAAGCCTTTCTTCTTTTTTTGGCTTTGCTCGCTAAAATGATAGGCACCGCGCCAAAATGACGCGGCGCCTTCTATATTTATTCTTTATTTCCGT
>JAZSAO010000499.1:0-3775 GCA_045601945.1 Faecousia sp.
AAGGTAAACACCGCATCGAAGTCTTCTCCTGCATTTATAGTCACTGTGCCGCCGGTAACGTTGAAGGCTCCCATACACGACAGACCATACCGTTCGGAATCAATGGTCAGGGTACCACCGTTAACGGTAATGTTACCTTGAGAATAGCTACCCTCTGCATACATACCACGTTCGCCGCTGCAGAGAGTAATCTTGCCGCTGTTCATTGTAATATCGCCTACGGCATAGATCGTATCCTGCTCGAAAGTTGTGGCAGTCAGCTCCAAGGTTTCCCCTTCCAGAGTTAGGTTGATACCCACAGAGATGGCTTTCGCACCCGCATTCAGGTCTAAGCTGCCGGTTCCGGAGACGGTCAAATTCTCATCGCTGCGAAGCCCGTAGCTATCTTCAAAGGTGTTTCTCAGGGAATTTTCTCCCTCCACAATTACCTTCAGATCGCCCATTGCATAATAAACTGCAGAGGTAACGGTCTTGCCCCTGTCGGGATAATGGATAAATACGTAGCCCTCTCCCTCGTAAACGAAGTCATGGAGAGTTAAGGTACCTTTGTCAAAGTAGGCATAGCCTCCCTCAGGCTGAGCTGCAGTAACATTTCCCTCTGTGTCTACATACTCGCCACTGTTGAGGAGAACATCACCAACAGCGATTTCCGCCCACTGGGCATAAAGGGTCACATTTCCGGTAACGGTATAGGGAGCGCAGTCCATATAGGTCTCTCCGGAGCCGTCTTCTTCTGTATTGAAGCTTGCAAAGACAAGCCCGTCAATATTAGACAGGTCGTACCATCTGCAGGGGAGCGTAATCACAGTACCGGCTGCCACAGTCAAGCTCTGCAGATACTCTGTACCGGAACCTGCGAAAGTGACGGTGCACTGATCCGTAGTGCCGCAGCCATAGATACAGCTGCCGTTCTCGAAGATATGCTCGCCGGTAGCAGGGATCTCCTCCTGCTCAGTGACAGTCTCGCCGCAAACAGAGCAGATCACTCCCTCAGACAGACCGGGCTCATTACAGGTAGCCGCCTTACCGGGAACAATTTCCTCAGTGTGGAAGCCTTGGGCACAGATATACTTCTCCCCATTCCAGGTGTAGGAGATTCCGGCAATTATGATGGTGCCACCTGTAATACCGGTGGGGATAGTAGCGTAGGTGAAGAAACGTAGCTCTAAGGTGCCATTATTGGTAAGGGTCACACCCTCCGCAAACAGCAGCTCACGAACGGCTACCTCGTAACTGCCGGTGTTGGTGTAATTCTTTAGAAGAGTCGCACTGTCTCCGCCTCTGCGTAATGCGTACTCCACATGGGTCAGATACTCAAGGGTTCCTCCACCCACATCTACAGCGATAAGGATCTCTGCTCCACATTCATTGCAGCAGCCGGTCTGCTCATTGTAGCTGTGCTTCTCCAAACCAAGGGGCGTACCACAGCAGGCATGGAATTTTTCATGCTCTGCAAAGTTTCGTGTCAGTTTATATGTGTAGGTAAAATCAGTGCTTGTGTGATTATCTGCATCAGGCTCACCATAGCTTTCACCACACACAGAGCAGTAAGCGGGAGTCGTGCAGGTGGCAGGCTTGTCACCGTCGGCGGTAGTGGAGTGAGGTATCGGGTCTCCGTCGGTTTCCCCACATACGGTGCAGGTCTTGGGAGCAGTACAGGTTGCTTCGCTCCAGGTGTGCTCTGTAAGACCGCATGCATCACAGCTGCAGGTCTCCATTTGTTCGGGGCAATGGACGGGCTTGCCGTCCTCCACCTTCCAGTGTCGAGCCACACAGGCTTCGCCGCCAAACTTCTCAAACAATGCCGCCCATTCGCTTTCCGTAAGGATCCCGGAGTGGGCATCAACGACCTGTGCCACATCCTCCAGACCTTCGTTCAGAAGGCTGACCAGTGCAGCTTCACCGGTAGTGGCAGCCAAGGCTTCCTCTGTGAAGGTAGTAATGTCCGCATCCCCCCCGCCGAGGGAGTTCGTGCCGGCAGGTGCGTAATTCCGGCGGACGAGGAGCTCATAGGTGGTTTCATTGATGGTAATATTGCTCTCCACATCGCCAAAAGCATAGCCCACGAGGATATCCTCCCCCTGGGAAACGCTGATGCTTCCACAGAAGTAGTTGTTTACCGCATCGTCAAGGAGACGGCCTGCAATCCCTCCAATATAGTCAGGATTCCCACTGAAATCACTAAGGGTGACAGAGATCTGACTATGGCTGTAGGAATTCAGAATACAGATAGGGGCGGCATAGCCTGCGGTCAAATAGCCCACAACACCGCCTACATAGATGCCCCCGGATTTATTCGTGCTTGCATAGGATACCCCGGCATCCGTACCGCAGTTCAGGATAACGCCATGCTGGGACAAACCGACAATACCGCCCAAGGTATCTCCCTGGTTGCTGTAGGTCTCCGCATTGGTTATGGATATACTGCCGGAGGTGTAGCAGTTATAAAGGGCGGAGTCCACCATGAAGCCCACAAGTATACCCCCATTGACAGCAGTTTCCACACTAACCGTACCGCTCAGTGTCAGGTTCTTCACACCGCCGCCGCTGAGCTTACCGATGAAGCCAACATCTCTTGCACTTTCAGAAATGTACAAATTGCGGATGGCATAACCGTTGCCGTCAATCACACCTGTGTAGGGCTGCTCTTCGCTGCCCATAGGTGTCCATTCTCGGGATTCCAAGTCAATGTCGTTCATCAAAATCAGGTTTGCATTCTCGCCGCCGTTGACCTTCTGTGCAAACCGGAACAGCTTGCCGCCGTTGTCGATCTCGTAATAGCCGGCGGCGTTACAGCTTGCTTCCTCATAAGCCTCACAGACCTCACAGAAGCCGTTTTGGTAATCATGAGTAGCCTTCCCCTCCGCTACCACAGCGTTACAGAAGACGCATTTGATGTCCGTGGTGCAGTCGCCATCGTCCTCACCGGGAGTATGGGTAGCATTTCCTTCGGTTACGACAGCATCACAGACGAGGCACAGGATTGCCGTGGTGCAGTCACCGTCGTCCTCCTTGGGAGTATGCTCCGGTCTGTGGTTACTGTTGCTGTAGCCCATATCCATTACCGTCTCGTCACAGGAGCTGTAGGTGTAATAGACCATCTCGCCACCGAGGACAGGGATAGCCTGCTCACCGATGGTCTGGCCCCAAGCTGCTCCCAGGAGATAGGCAACCTCACCGGAGGCAAACTGCTCTTGGGACATTTCGGTTTCTCCCTCTTTGGAACGGAGAGTGCCGACAGAAACTTCAATGCTTCCGTAATAGGAGTTACTAACGCTATAGCCGCCAACAGCACCTATGGATGCCTGATTGTCGGCTCCCTCTGTCAGCGTGCAGTTGTAGGCAAAGCAGTTGCGGACAGTGGACTGCTGGGTGCCGGAAATTGCCCCTACATAAACCGTAGCGCTGCCACTGGTGCTGCCGGTAATGGTGCAGTCCATAGCATAGCAGTTTTCAACGGTTCCCATATATGCCATTACGGCACCGGCATTCCAACCGCTGACCTCGGCATTGATCACGCCCAGATTTCTGACGATGGCATTGCTTGCACTGTAACCGACCAGCCCCTGGGAGCCGTAGCCAATGGCCTTGAAATTGGACACAGTATGACCCTTGCCGTCGATTACGCCCTTATAATGTACCACCAGGGCTTCTCCCTCGGGAACTGCGGGATCGTTATACAGACCGCTGGGATACCAGATCCTCCCACCGAGGTCTATATCAGCAGTGAGAACTGCCTTTGCCGTAACCTCACCCTTGAGATTTACAAGCTGTG
>JAZSAO010000500.1:0-5584 GCA_045601945.1 Faecousia sp.
GCCCCCGGCATGTTTTTTTACGGCAAAACGATAGTTGCTTTCTAGCCGTGAAAATAGGTAACGCCAACATTAGCCTCCACAGAAATGTGGAGGTTTTTTCTTGCCTGCTATCGTGTTTGCCTAAAACTATCCTGTCGCAACAGCGGTTCTGTCTTCGCAGGCACGCCCCGCTTGCCAATCACCTTGTTGCTGCCACTCCTTATACTTATTTCTAATAAAACGGATTGACCGTTTTATTATGCCGCTAATAAGCGACATGGCGGCTTTGCCGCCAAGAAATAACCTGTAATACTGTTTCTTCCGCCTAAGGCGGTGCAGGATATTTATCCTGCGATAAAATGGTTTTCTAACCATTTTATCAAGAAACAGTATTATTGAATCAAAAAACAGCCTCCGAAGGCAGTTCCGGTGATCGGAATGCCTTGGAGGCTTTTGTCATAATAATAGGTTAGCCGATGAGGTTTTCGCCGGGAACCGTATCTACAGAACCGGTTTCGGAGAAGTAGCTGTCCAAGATGCTCTTGGCAATCTTGCCTAGATTACCACCCTGACCGCCCTTTTCCAGATAAATGGTAATGGCGATTTGGGGATCATCTGCAGGGGCGAAGAGTACAAAGGAAGCATTGTCGGAACCGCCGGAGCCGTGTTCTGCAGTACCTGTCTTAGCGCAGACCTGAATGGGATAGTTATAGAACAGACTATAGGAGGTACCCATAGACCAGTTGGTGGCTAGCTTCATGCCCTCCGTATAGGCTCTGTGAGCCTCATCGGAGATTGGCAAGCGAGCGACTACTTCCGGCTGACTATCTCGCAGGAGGCCCTGATAGTCGGCAGAGATAACACGATTCAAGAAGGAGGTTCTGTATCGGGTTCCTTTGTTGGCGAGGGCGGAAATGTAGGTACACATCTGCAGGGGTGTGTAACGATGCTCTGACTGACCGATGGCGGCAGAAACCGTATCTGCACCGTACCATTGGCTGTCGTAGCCGTCGTAAAGTTCATCCTTTGTTTCCGGATTGGCACGGCGCCCTTTGTACTCTGTGATTTCAACGCCGGTGTATTCGCCCAGCCCGAGGGTAGCGGCTACACGGTCGATGGCATCGATACCTGCCAGCCAGCCAACCTCGTAGAAGTAGTAGTTACAGGAGACGGCAAGGGCCTGCATGACATCGATGGAACCGTGAGTCCGTTCCTGACTGGTCCACAGCAGACAACGGGGATAGTAGCCTGCATCGGCAAAGCGGGTGTAGATACCCTTGTCCACAATGGGTGTTTCCGGGGTGATCACACCGGAGTCAATGCCTGCAATAGTAGTGACCATCTTATAAATGGAGCCGGGAGGGTAAGTTGCGTGTAAGGCACGGTTAAAGTAGGGGGCAGGTTCCTGATCCTTCAGGGTGTTGTAATCTTCATAGAAGGTGGCCAGATTGTAGGTGGGATAGCTGGCACAGACCAAAACCTTGCCGGTTTTGATCTCCATAGCAACGACAGCGCCTGCCTCTGCATCCTTACCCATATTAGAGTTATTCAGACCGTTTAACTGAAGATCCTTGACCAGACGATCCATTTCTTCTTCCGCGATACGCTGCAGATTGATGTCAATGGAAAGCTCTACATGGTTGCCGGCAACGGGTTCCTGAATATAGTATTCCTCCAACACGGTTCCGTCGGAGGACATTTTGGTCTCTCGCCAGCCGTCTGTGCCATGGAGTTCCAGTTCAAAGGCTTTCTCCAGACCCTCTTTGCCTACATAGGCATCCATGTCGTAACCGTATTCTTTATAAATTTCATATTCTTCCGGATTCATCTGACCGATCCGACCTAAGATATGGGCGGCATATTCGGTGTGATATTCTCGAACGGTAGAGGTTTCTACATTCAGACCCGGTATATTTAGGTCACTGAGAGCCGCAAGGGAAGTGGCATCTACATCTTCCAGAAAAACGTAGGTTGGCAGATTGGTGCAATAGCGAAGGGATAACTCATAGCGGACAGAAATGACGCGGCGAATCTCATCTTCTGTCCAATCTTCCGGCAGACCGTAGTCGTCTCTGAGGCGGCGAATCAATTGGGGCGCAGAAATATCGGCGTCCCATTCGCGGTCATGGAGAAAACTTTTGAAATGGGAGTTCCACGTGCCGGACATTTCGTCCTTGGTGTATTCATAGGGTTTCTTCATAGTGACAGGGAAGTGATCTGTCATTTCAAGACCTAATTCATGAGTCAAATTTGTCAATTTTCGCAGGGATTCATTATAATCCTTGGAGTTAAACAGGGCTTCGTTGATCAGCACAAGGTTAAAGGAGGCACGATTGCCGACCAATATATTACCGTTGCGATCAATGATCTCTCCGCGAGCGGCTGTCACACGAGTCCGATAGGTATAGGTACCGGCATCATCTGCACCCAGTTCTCGTCTGGAGATGACCTGAATGTTGTACAGCTTGAAGATATAGATTCCGAGAAGCACTGAGAAGAACAGAATCAGTAAGGCGAAACGAATGGGGTACTTATTTTGTCTCATAGGGATCTCCGATCTTTTCCATAGACTTGACCAGCCAATAGATCAAGGGCTGGAACAAAAGGGATACCAGTATGCCGGAAAGTAGGCGAGTGAAGAATAAATGACGAGGAACGCCATCGTAGAAAATTCGCAAGAAAAAGATGGCTGAATTGGATAGAAGCAGGATCAGACCGCAGGAAATAAGATCCGGGATATAGGTGATCGTGAAGATCTTACGGGAAAAATGGCAACAAAGAATGGGGAATGCGGTCAAGAAGAGGATCTGCAATGCACCACGATCAATACCGGATAGCGCCCAGAAGGTGGAGGTTAGCAAAGCAAAGAGTCCACCACGCTCCGGTCCTTCTACCATACAGACGGTGATAATCACTACGGCTACGATATCGGGATACTGTCCTAAGAAACCATCATTTCCCCAGATGACAGTTTGGAGGATCATGGCACTCAGGAACAGCAGGGTGTACAGAGCCCAGCGGAGGATGTGCCGCCATTGCCCCGGTGTGATATAAAATTTTTCCAGCAAGGAATGGTACCTCCTTATACAAATTTCTAAGAAAACGGTATTATTCGCTATCGAATTGGGTGATGATGAAAACCTGTTCCAGAGATTCAAAATTGGCGGCAGGTTCCAGAGAGGCAAACTTGGATACGCCGGTCTCATCATAGCCGGCATTGACGATGTAACCAATGATCAGATCCTTGGGATAGACCGTGGAACCGGTGGTAACGACTTGGTCGTTGTTTCGCAGGATGGCATTACTGGGAAGATAACTCATGCGGAGGGAGCCCTTGTCCGAGGGATTCAAAGAGCCCTGCACAACGCCGGTATAGCCGGAGGAAGCAACAGAAGCACTGATTTCCATAGAGGTATCCAAAATGGTGGTGATCGTCGCCCAGTTAGAACCGGCATCGGTAATGACTCCAACGACCTGTCCTAATTCCGTAACAGCGATCATTCCCTTATCCAAGCCGGCTTTCGTCCCTTTGTTGATAGAAAAGGTACTCTTCCAGCCGGAGGAATCCCATGAGACGATATAGGCGGCATCTAAATGGTAGTCAATATGTTCTTCACTTAGATTCAGCAGTTCTTTCAAACGGGTGTTTTCACGTTCCAGTGCATCTGCGGTACGCATCTCTTCTTCCATATCGGAGATTTTGCTCCGCAGATAATTGTTTTCCGCAACCAGAGACTCATAGTTAAAAACGTAATTATAATACCGTTCTACCTGTCGCGAGAGGGCATTAACACCTCCACGAATGGGGGTCAAAAGTCCTTGTACACCCTTGTGGAGGAAGGTGGAGCCAAATAAAGCAGAGCAGATGGCAATGACAGCGGCCACAACAACTGCCAAAACCAGTATCAACTTTCCACGGGGAGATAATCCTTTTTTCAAATCCGTCACCTCAACAATCCAGAATCTTGATGCCGCATTTCCGCAGAATCATGGCAAGGGTACAGACGGGAAGCCCCATGACATTATAGTAATCTCCGTCAAGACCTACTACGAACATGGAGGCAAGCCCCTGAATCCCGTAGGCTCCGGCTTTGTCCATAGGTTCGCCCGTTGCAATATAGGCGCGGATCTCCTCGTCGGACAAGTGGCGCATACGGAGAGTCGTGGTGACGGTAACGGTTTCTTCGTAGGAATCCGAGAGGACACACAGACCGGTCATAACCTGATGATCCCGTCCGGAAAGACGACGGAGCATAGAAAAGGCTTCGCTTTCGGAACGGGGCTTTCCCATAACCAGAGAATCGCAGACCACGATGGTATCGGCGCCGATGATCACGTCACCATCATTGCACATAGGATATACGGCCTTTGCCTTCAGGGAGGCAACACGGGCGACCTCGTCGGCGGGATGAGCAAAGGGGTCCATGGATTCATCCAGATCCGCAACGCGTACAGTAAAATCAACTCCCATTCGAGCTAACAGTTCTTTCCGTCTGGGAGAAGCAGATGCTAAAACAATACCCATAATAATTCTCTCCTTTCTTACTGTTATGGTATGGATTATAGAATCTTATAACTTTGTCATCAAAAATACAGGGGAGCGATAGGAAAATACTCACTCTACACCGCGCATATACAAGCCTCTGGTGTAGTTACCGTGATCGAAGAAGGCTTCCCCCTTCCATGCGGCGAGAACGCTGTCTACCTCATGGGTATTTTCTGTGGTGAAAGACAACCGTAGAGCCCACAGCCCCAGTTTGTTCAGATCGGCCTGTCGGTCCAGCAAATAGAGTTTTTTGCCATTGAGGATCACGCTTCTACAGGTGTTGCCATCCCGAACTATGCGGAATTCCTCGCCCTTTCGATCCAACAGCTTAACGGCACCGTGCTGGCAAGAGCAAACACCTGCACGGTTGCGCATAAGGCAGTGCTCTGTCAGCATCAGAGGAAGACGACCATAGGCAATGATCTCTGTGGGAATGGGCTTGGAAAGATCCCGAATTTGAGGGAATGTCATTTCGAAGGAGGCGGTAATGGAACTGAGTCCCAACTCAGCGGCAACGGAAGCGGAAAGGGAATTGAAAATATTCAGACCGAAGTCACCGGCAATGGTAAAACCACGCTCTCGCACAAGGGGGATATGGCCTAAATTTCCAACCAATACATCCTTGATGCCTAAGGGCTCAAGGTGTTGCAGCTGAGAGACCAGATCGGATTTTTCCGCATCCTTGGTAATACGGGGCAAAACAGCGCCTACACGCATAGTCTTATTCAGCTTCTGATAGAAATCCCTGTGGATCAAGATCTCGTGAATGGGGGCGTATAACATGAAAATAGGCATCTGACGCATTTTCTTGGTAATTTGCTCCGTACGCAGAACGCTGACAGTCAGCTTGGGAGCGGTGGCGGTTCCGAAAAGACGGCGGGGAGGGGTGAACTTTTCTGTTTTCGGAGCCTCTACGCGACCGCGGATAGCGGAAAGCTGGGTCAAAACATCTCGCCGCAAATAATTAAGATCCGCGGCGGAAACCGAAAGACCGGGATCCAGTTTGCAATGAACGGCTTGACAAATATAGGGGGTACCGCCGGTTTAAGTCGGATCGTA
>JAZSAO010000501.1:0-3889 GCA_045601945.1 Faecousia sp.
CCATGGGCTGCAGTTTGACTGTGATAGTGCCTGTCTTGGAATTGCCCTCATAGGTGTCGATCATAGTTTCCAGATAAACGGTGCTCAAATCAAAGTCTGCAAGCAACGACTTTGCCACAACGAAGTTTACAGAAATATCACTTGCCAAATTCAGGGTGTGATTGATTTTCAGGCTGTTGTCCGGGATCGGCTCCTTAATATCTTCTTTTCCACAGGAGCAGATACCATTTGTGAAGCCGTGAGCCTCAGTCTTGCTATAGCCGCAGGAGCACTCTGCCTTATGCTGTGCCTCATCTATCTTTGTATAGGCATAGCTATGGGCAACAGGAGTAAAGATAGGTTTTACGATCAGATCCCGGGTGATATTGGTCAGCTCCTGATCCCAACCGGTAAAGCTATAGTGATAGTCTGCATCATAGGCCTTCACAGGAGTTTCGCCGGTATAAGTTGCAGTCTCTCCCTTGGGAACCATCTGCTCCTGCAGGGTATTTCCACTCTCATTGAGGAAGGTTACGGTATACCCGGGCTCAGGCATTGCGGATTCAGGTCCCATATAGATATAATCCACAGTGATCTTGGCATAGGAGCCTTCCCGAGGGGCTTTGGTATAAACGAACCGCAGGCCCAGGGATTTCACATAGTCCAAAGTGCGATAGGCATCACTCAGGGGCATGTATATCGTTTGATATTCTCCATCCCTAATTGTAAAGGGGACAGAATTGGTATAATCATTTCCGGTAATGTAGTTGTTTTCAACAACGGAAACTAACTGCAGCTCCGGAGTCTTTCCCCTTTGAGCCACAAGGTTCTCCGTTTTGAATCGAACTGCAAGAATCTCCGCATTCGTAGGATCATAGGACAGAGCGTGCCTGCTTGTATTGCCCTCCCATCCGTATTTGCCGGACACACCGGAGGTTGCCAGATAGGCTCCATAGTGCTCATTGGATCCCAGAGTACCATAGTAGTCGCAGGAGGTATAGAAGCTGAGGGTTCCCTCTGCGTTATTCACAGAGAACAGATTACCTGCCTGATTGGTGCAAGCAGTTGCCCACGCAGAATTATCCTGACGGTCATAGTCGTGTCCTCCGTAGGCACCTTCTTGGAATCGGTCATTGGTGCCGTCGTTGCTGAAATCAAAGAGGAGGGATTCTGTCTTGGGGCCGATATAGATATAGTCTATGGTAGCCGTTCCTTCCCGGAGGTAGCCAAAACTGAAGCAAACACCCTTGATCTTGTCGAAAGTGGAAATCTTCTTTGAGCTGAGGTCTATGGTCAAGGTTACATACTGCCCTTCCAGGCTTCCTCCGTCCAAACAGGCAGAATCTATGGTGAGCTTGATTTTTTCGTAATCCGGATTGCTTGTGTTATGGCTCCAATATTGGGCACCCTCTACCAAATAGTAAAGGTAGAGCCCGGGATCGTAGTTGCCGTTCTGCTTCGCATTGTCCAGCTTGAACCGCACTTGGAAAATCTCCGCCTTGACCGGATCAAAATTCAGGAAATTCGCCTTTGCGGTATTGGAAGACCATGCAAAATTAGCGGTAGCGTCGGAGGGCTGGAACAAGGAGGTGTTCTGACCGCTCTGGGTGGTCAGAGGCACTGTCATAAATCCATCGGAGACAGTCAGGCTCTTGTCAATGCGAGCAGTCGCCCACAGGCTTGCATCGGCATAATTCTTGTAGCCGTAGACCGTACTCTTATACTTTCCGGCAGTTCTGCTGTTGAAATCGAACATCAATTGATCGAAGGTCTGAGGCACGAATTCTGCTTCATAGGTCCGACCCTTGTAGCCGCCGAAATCTACCTTCACCGTAATCTTTGAGGTGCCGCTGAGGGTCATTCTGGAATCGGAGCGGATCGTTTTCAGAGCACGATTGATGGTAATGGTTCCTGTTGTCAGCTTTTGAGTGGGATCACTGACGCAGAGGATGTACTTCCCGTCCTTCTCCTGAACCATAAGGATCATGGGCTTGTCTACAGTAATGTCACCGTATGTTCCGGCCTTCCAGAAGACCATGGCAGTAATGCCCAGCTTCTTTTCCTTGACCACATGGAGAGAGGTAGTCGCCTTAACGATCTCTACATCCGGTGACTGGGTGTAGGCTTGAGTCTCCTCTGCAGTCTTTTCAGGCAGCATTACATAGCTGTACTGCCCATTTGTAGGCTTACTACCGTGGCTGAGCCACAGCTCGAAGAAGCTGTAGGCCCCGTTCTTCACTTTTGCAGACAGGCTGTATTGATTCCAATCATCATTGGAATCATTACCGTCTGCACTGGCTTGCCTGAAGGTCTTGTTCACATAGACCTGTCCCCCCTTGGGGAAATAATAGCCGCCGAAGCTATCTAAGTGTACCCACCCCGGATCTGTGTAGCTCTTAGGCTCAGAGAATTTCGTAGTTTCCTCCAGTAGAACACCGTCTACCCTAATATCCTCGGTTCCATAGGTGGTCACGCCATTTGCGGTGGTATTTCGGAAGAGAGCGCGATTATCCACATAGGTATTGACGGTAGTACTACGGGTGGTGAAATCAATATCCGTACCAACGCAGACGATTTCATCATCGAACATAAAGTAGGATTTTTTTGCGGTAAGGTCAGATGTAAGCACCTGCTTCTTCTTGTTCTGTTCCACATTCTCATCCGGTTGGCTGGAATTGTCAATATACGCAACCTCTGCCTTAGACTCAGCAGAGGACCAGCTATAGGCCTCGAAGTCCATTGCAGCGGTCACATAGCTGCCCGCCATCTCCACGCCACCTACGAAGGTAGCTGCATCCATGCCGTCCTTATTTTTATCCAGAGTCCATGTCTGCTTCTTGGTGGATGTGTTATAGCTGTAGGTCATACCGGGGAAATAAGCGTTCCGGTTGCTCCATGGCTGACGAAGGGTGCTGTCCTCCTCCGTAGTTCCCGGAACACGGTAAAGGTTTGCATATCTCTGATACAGCTCGCCGAACTGGTCGGATTGATAGGTGGTATCGTCATTGTAAACATACAGAGCACCGTCTCCTCCGAACCAGCCGTAACGGTTACAGCCGTTGATGCTCTCGGGGATGGCGATGCGGCTGGAGCTCATGGACAGGGCCACGGAATACCCCTCGTTCTGCTGTACCGCACGGTCACTGCGGAAGCGTACCGCACCGTAGATCCCTTCATCCAAGGGAATGGTCTGATCTACCAGAATGTCCTTCAGTGTTTGGGCAATATTCACATCTCCCATGGCCTTAGCATAATAGGCATAGGCCTTCTCTGTCTCCTCCGGTGTATCCTGCAGGAGAGCGGAACGGACAAACTGCTTGATCTTTAGGTCAGAAGCTCCATCGAAGGCTCCCACTAACATCAGAGCACAGGACATAAGATTTCTGATGTAGGAGAAGCCCATAGCAGGGAACCGTCCCGTAAAAGGCACCATCATCATGTTCTTATGCATGGTGGGCTTGAAAGTGGTCCCCAGCCAGTCTACCATGCTCTCCGCATCCTCTAAGGCGAAGGCAGTGCCTGCCATGGCAGAGTAGGTATTCATTATACGCTCCCCCAGGACATCTGTGCCGTAGGTTCCCTCCAGGCCCCAATACTTATGGCAAATATAGGAGCCGTCCTCCTTGACCCCCTCCACTGTATCATAGTGGGGCTTTAAATAGTAGGCCAGATTGGTCCTGGTCTCTTCCATAAGGGTGGTATTCTTGGTCAATGCCGAGATCATGGTGCAGATATTCAGCCTGGTGCGGCGGTTTCCCAGAGTGGTCGTATCCATTTGCCCGTCATTGTTGGGACGGCATACATTGATGAAATGCAGACAATTATCCGTGTAATACTTGGCAATGGTGCTCTCTGTAGAATTAGCATAGGGATACATCACAAGGAGAGTCCGCAGGATCTCCAGGGGTCC
>JAZSAO010000502.1:0-3558 GCA_045601945.1 Faecousia sp.
TTATATAGAAAACATAAAAACCCTTATATAGAAAACATAAAAACCCTTCCGCACTCTGCGGAAGGGTTTTCTGATTTGTTATACGATAGAATGACGGAGGAACTGTCGGGTCTTTTCCGACTTGGGCGCGGTGAAGAGTTGCTCCGGGGCGCCTGCCTCTTCGATGATTCCTTCTGACATGAACAGGATCTTGTCGGACACCGTCCGTGCAAACTCCAGTTCGTGGGTAACGATCACCATAGTAGTGCCGCTTTCTCGCAGGCTCTTGATAACACGGAGAACCTCTCCCGTAAGTTCCGGATCCAACGCACTGGTAGGCTCGTCAAAGCACAGGATCTCCGGATCCAATGCGAGGGCTCTTGCAATGGCAACACGCTGTTGCTGTCCCCCGGAAAGCTGGTAGGGATAGTTTCCCGCCTTATTTTCAAGACCTACCCGTCGTAGGAGTTCCATAGCCTTTTCCTTATTTTCCTGAGGATCCCCCTTTTTTAACAGATTGGGGGCAAGGGTAATGTTTTCCAGAGCAGTGTACTGTGGGAACAGGTTGAAAGACTGAAACACCAAGCCGAAATGGAGACGATTCTCCCGCAACTGAGCCTCCTTTAAAGGTGTGCCACCTTCGTAAAGGAGTTTTCCGTTCACAGTGATGGTGCCTTGATCAGCAAACTCCAAAAAATTCAGACACCGCAGGAGGGTGGTCTTTCCACCACCGGACGGGCCCAAGAGAGAAAGCACCTCTCCCCGTTCCATAGTGAAATCTATGCCACGGAGAACGTCTGTCTTGCCGAAGCTTTTCTTCAGTTCCCGAACTTCCAATAGTGCCATAGGGAGTCTCCTTATACTAAAATCAGCATTATGTTTTAATGTAGTCCAAGGACTTTTCCGCCCGATTCAGAGCTACGGTCAGCAAACCGCTGAAAAGCAGATAGAACGCACCGGTCATAAACAGAGGCCACAGAATGCCGTCACTCTTGATATAAGCCTGTCCTGCCCAAACGATCTCGTAAACAGAGATCACTCGCGCCAAAGCAGTATCCTTTACCAAAGTGATGATCTCATTGCCCATGGGGGGAATGATCCGCTTAATGACTTGCTTTAAAACGATCTTAAAGAAGATCTGGCTCTTGGTCAGACCGAGAACCTGTCCTGCTTCGTACTGCCCCTTGGGGATGCTTTCGATCCCCCCACGGTAGATCTCGGAAAAATAGCAGGCATAGTTAATAATGAATGCAACTGCTGCAGCGGCCATTCGACCCTCGGCACTTCCGCCCCAGATGGGATTTCCCAAAAGACCGGGGCCGAAGAAGATGACCAGAAGCTGTAGCAGAAGGGGGGTGCCCCGAATGATCCATACGATCGTACGGGTCAACCATCTCAGAGGGGAGAAGGAGGACATGGAACCGAAGCAGATGATCAGTCCCAGAGGCAGGGCACCCAACAGAGTCAGCGCAAACAGTTCTAAGGTTCTTAGAAAGCCGTCTCCTAAGGAGAGAAGTACCTCTTGCAACATAATGATATCTTAAAGAGAGGGATTACTGGCCGATAATGGATTCCTGAACGCCGTACTTTTCAGCAAGCTCCATCATGGTACCCTCCGCATAGGCAGAAGCGAAGAATGCGTTGAGTTTTTCAGTCAGATCGGAGCCCTTGCGGAAGCCGACGCCGTATTCTTCGGAGTTCAGAGCCACAGTGTAGGTCAGGTTTTCGTAGCCGGTGCCTTCTCCGATCATAGCGCCTGCCATGAGCAGGTCGATAATCGCAGCATCACAGGTGCCGGAAGCAACTTCCAGAAGAGCGGTAGCCTGATCGGCAACGCCGGTGGCGTTGAAGCCCTTTTCAGCGGCAACAGCCTCGCCTGCGGATCCTGCTTCAACCGCAAAAGTCAGTTCGCCCAGAGAAGCCTCGGTGCTGTAGTTCTCAGCCACGTCAGAAGAAACAACCACAACTTGTGCGTTTTTGCAGTAGGGAACAGAGGTGTCCATGGCAGCCTTAACGCCATCGGTAAGGGTCATGCCGTCCCATACGCAGTCGATGCTCTTAGCTCCCAGTTCGGATGCCTTCAGATCCCAGTCGATCACAACAAACTCAACTGCTACGCCAAGGGACTGCGCAAAGAGGGTAGCCATATCAGCGTCAAAGCCGATCCACTTGCCGTTTTCCTGATAGTCCATGGGGGCAAACTCGGTGATACCGACGATCAGCTTACCCTGATCTTTAATATACTCGCTGTCAGCCTTTTCGATTGCAGGTTCACTGCCACAAGCCGTCATGCTCATCAGAACCGCCAGAGCCAGAATCATTGCAAAAATTTTCTTCATAGTTTTCATTTCGAATTACCTCCGATCAATTTTGATAGGTTCATTATACTTTACTTCGGTAATGATGTAAAGAGGTAATTTGGTAAAATGTAAAAGTTTGTGATATTTTACTACATTTTTCTAAGGACCATCATAGGGTTTTAGTTACTTTACCGTGGTAACGAGTTAAACAGAAAGTGTCCTCAAAAAATCATCCGGTTGCAAATCAAAAAATTTATGATATAATGGTGAAAATGCCTCGTTTAATGGCAGTTTAACGAAAGGAGCCTTTTCTATGTCTGCTTTAGTTCTGCGAATCATCGCCTGTATTTCCATGCTTCTGGATCATATCGGCTATTGCACCGGCAATACGGTCCTGCGGTATATAGGCAGATTGGCCTTTCCCATCTATGTATTCTTAATGGTCAACGGTTTCTACCATACCAAAAACCGTTTCCGTTATGCCCTCCGATTCGCTCTGTTTGCAGTTCTGTCACAGATCCCGTTTTCCCTAATGTGTCGTGGAAAACTCTTTGATCCCGATCTCAATGTTATGGTAACACTTCTTATGGGGCTTCTTGTGATCTGGCTGGGCGAAACCATGAGACAGCATAAATACCTCCGCTATGTTTGTCTCTTACCTGCTGTGATCCTGTACGGTCTGTGCCATTTCGGTGTGATCAATTCCGATTATGACGGAAAGGGCATTCTTATGGCAGTGGTCTTTTGGTATTTCCGAGACAAAAAGCTATGGATCGCTTTGGGCGTATTCCTCTCCATTTGGAGTCATAGTATCATTTACTTCGGCTTTGACCTTCTCTACGGACGGGCAACTCCCGCCCCCACGCCGTGGCAGATGACACAGAATCTCTCCCTCCTATCCCTGCCCCTGATTTTCCTGTACAACGGGAAACCCGGCAAGATGCCCCAAAACCTCATAGGAAAAAAGGCAGTGCAGTTTGCCTTCTACGCTTTCTATCCCCTACATATGCTGATCCTATGGTTCCTATATATTCGATAATATTCTCTTTGCATCAAAAGCAGGCTTCCCACGGAGCCTGCTTTTCCGGTCTCTGTCCCCTGCCCAATTTTCGTTTGTCGAACTGTTCACCAAGTTGGCAAAGGCCCTTGCCTCTCCAATGGGAGAGGTGCCGCGACTGCGGCGGAGAGGGCAGTAGGGATTCTCAATTTTGTACCGATTTCGTAGTAGGCAGAGAAGGATCCTATGTACCGATTTCGTAGTAGGCAGAGAAGTGGGGTT
>JAZSAO010000503.1:0-2535 GCA_045601945.1 Faecousia sp.
TAGCGGCAGGACGGGCAGGGCTAGCCCCTATGTAGGCAGCAGTTTCTCCCTTCAATACACCCACAGTTTGGAGGGTGACTCCATCCCAATTGCGGAAGGTGACAGTATGATCCGTGGCAGGAAGCTGGCTGCGGGGTCCCACATAGATATAGTCTATCACAAGCTTGCCCCCCGTGCTACTCTTCACATGTTGGAAGCGGAGCCCGAAATCCTCCACCAGATCCACAGATTTAAATTTGCTGCTGGCAGGAACTGTAAGGGTCACATACCTCCCCTCCGTCACCGTCCAGGTCCCACGGATGTCATTGGCATAATTCCGCACCCCATTGTCCAAATAATAATACTCAAGTACCAACTGAGGGGTTTTCCCCGTATCTGCCACACAGCCCTCGGTCTTAAACCGGATCTGGAAATAGTCCGTGGATGAGGGCTGATACATTAGGGGGAAGAAATCGTGGGTATCCTTCAGGGGCATGGTGTTGTTATATTTCGTAGGCTTCAGCCAAGGACCGTAGATCACATTTCCATTTGCTGCCGTACCGCTGTGTCCCTCGTTCACATTCACCGCTATCACACCGGTAGTATTGTCTATGGTATATCCGTTTGCTGCGCCGTTATAGTGGGTAGCCCAAGCGGTAGTGGAAGCAGCATCGAAGTTGTGATACGTATAAACGGGGGCTGCATAGCGGAGGCGGGATGCCTGATCCCCGGTAAAGTCAAAGAACAGGGGTGCCCCTTGATTTTTCCCGAAGTAGATGTAGTCCACAACCAGCTTTCCCCCGGAACTGCTGTAAATATTTTGGAATCGGAAGCCAATGTTGGTGATCACATCCGCATTCTTAAATGTAGCACTTAGGGGGATCGTCAGGGTTTGATAGACCCCGTCCGTATAGGAATATGCCGAGGACACATCCGTTCCGTAGCCGAAGGTCCCATTCTTCTTGTAATGGTATGCCAATACCACCTTCGGCTCCTTCCCTGTATCTGTTACACAGTTCTCCAACTTGAAGCGAATACGTAAAAACTCAGCCTGAGAAGGATCATAGCTTAGAGCATGGTACTTGCTGTCCTCCTCCAAATTCCCGGGGAATACACCATACTTCGTGGTGGTACGGAGCCAGGGACCGTAGGTCAGATTCCCGTTGGCGGTGCTTCCGCTGTGTCCCGTTGTAATATCTATCGCAAGGGTTCCCGTCGTATTGTTAATGGTGTAGCCCTTGGCTGACCCATTATAATTGGTGGACCAAAAGCTACGGAACCAGGAATTGGAGGCAGCAGGCGTGTCAAAGTTGGTATATTGATAGGCGGGGCTGTTGTAATGGGGCCGATCCAGATGATCGTTGTCAAAGCCAAAGTACAGTTCTCCATCCCCATGCTCCACAGCGCCACAGATACAGCTGCCGTTCCTGTAGGTATGAGGCATCCGTATAGCATGGGCACATTGGGTGCAAGTTGCAATATGGGAATTGTCAATAGAAGGGGCTCCAACAGTATAAGTATGTCGGCAATCTGTGGCGATCAGCAGAAGGCTGGTGGTAACCTCTCGCTCTCCGGTCGCGTCAGAGGGAGAGTTCCGAAGGGTCAAAGCCCCTGTGGTATTTCGACGGCTGGCAAAGGTGGCGCTGCCGCCTCCGTCCAGGGCCACAGCCTCCACACAGCCTGCGGCATACATAATGGCAGCCATCTCTCTCAGGGTCGTTCCAACAGTATGGGACTGCCTGCCGTCTACCACAAAGGTCATAACCGTTCCGTCAGCCTTGATGCCGATGGCATTTCTCGGAGCAAGGGTCTTATCCCCAAACCTCTGGACGACACCGTCCTTCACAAGCCATTGTCTGCCGGAGGCGGCATTTTCTACATCGTGGTAGGGCTCGTCATAACCCCGGATATCAAAGGTCCCGTCCTTCAGAATAGCAAAGTATGCCTCGGGGTCGTCCACATCGGATCTCTGTACCAAATTCCCTTCCAGAATGATACAACCTCTGGATTGGTAGGTTTCCAGGTTGGCCATATCGGAATTCGTGGCAAAGAGGACATTTTCTCCTGTAGCAGCGGTATAGTCCGCAGCCTGGAGTGTCACCCGCTTCTTGGAGAAGGGAAGATTCTGTGCTTTTGCCTTTCGGGAGGCTTCTGTGCTTCCTGCGGTGTAATAGCCGGGATAGTTCACCTTAAAAGTCACCTTTGCCGTAGGGGAAATAGTAGCCATAAAAGCGTAAACCTGGTTATTTCCTTCCGGATCCGTCATAACAATATGAGACTCCGTTACTCCTGCAGTAATGTTATAGTCCTTCTGAGACTTGACAACCTTGTCCGCCGGGGTGTTTAAAACATCGGTCATCTGCTCTGTTGCTCCCACGGGAGCCGCTGTACCTTCCAGGGATACAGCAGGAAGTACCTGAAGAAGCATCACAAGGAGAATAAGGATCGACACCATTTTCTTTTTCATATATTGCCTCCTGTAAATCTTTGTATCTATACCATATCATCTACTCAATTCTTTGTCAAGCGTCTTAGGGCTTGAGTTTCCGCAAATCC
>JAZSAO010000504.1:0-2403 GCA_045601945.1 Faecousia sp.
GGAAAAGGCGTATGAGCCAAAGGACTGCAATGCTTTAGGTAGTTGGATCGTTTTGAGTTGATAGCAATAGATAAACGCTCCGTCACCTATAGAGACGATATTGTCTGACAGTTGAATAGATTCCAGCTTAGCGCAGTTGGAAAAAGCATGATGCCCCAGTGATGTTACGCTGTCAGGGATATCTACAAATAATAAATCCTTACAGCTTGAAAAAGCTTGCGCGCCGATGGCTGTCACTTCTACCCCGTTTATCATTTGGGGAATCACGGCCTTTGTTACAGAACGATCCGCGGAGACAACTGTCCCTGTGGTGGGATCAAAACGAAGTGACCCTCCTTCAAGAGGATAGATCACATAGCTATCCTGCTCCGCTGCAAATACACTCCCTATAAGGAATAAGCTGCACAGCATGACAAAAGCCGTTACCATGATCAATAATCGTTTCATAAATACCCTTCTTTCATAGTGTAATAGGAAAACATCCTGAATCCATTATACAGCATTAGAACGAGAAAAGCAAGGCCTTTATGAAATATCGAAATAATCTATTTTTGAAGAATATGCTTCAAACCTTCTTTATATCCCCGGAAACCCAGACCCTTGAAGGTTGCGATGCAGGCCATACCTGCATAGGAAATGTGGCGGAAGGGCTCACGGGTGTTGATATCCGACAGGTGAACCTCTACTGCCGGGAGGGCTACGGCTTTCAGGGCGTCTAAAATAGCAACGGAGGTATGGGTATAGGCGGCAGGGTTTATAACAATGCCGTCAAATTTGCCGTAGGCTTCCTGGATCCAATCTACCAAGACTCCTTCGTGGTTACTCTGTCGGATGTCTACCTCACAGCCCAGCTCTTGGGCGGCGGCTTCTACATAGGCTGCCAGGGCGGCATAGGTCTGACTGCCGTAGATGGTAGGCTCACGGATCCCTAACATATTGAGATTCGGGCCGTTTAAGACAAGAATTTTCATAGTACCTCCAAGATTTTGTCTACTACATGGGAAACAGTCCCCCGGTTTTCCACGGTGAAGTCTGCAAAGGCTTCGTAGAGAGGATCCCGTTTGGCAAATAGCAGGGACAGGTCTGTGCTCTGACTGATGGGTCTGCCCTTTGTAGGTAGGTCTGCAAGGTCACGGTCAATGCGGATGATGGTGCCGTTTTGGTGGAGAAGGGGATAGTTTTCTTCTCTTGTAACACAGCCACCGCCGGTGGCAATGACCAGACCGGATTCCCTTCCCAGTCGGGCAAGAACAGCAGTTTCTGCTTTGCGGAAGGCTTCTTCTCCGTGATGAGCAAAGAAGGTGGGGATATCCCCGATCTCTTTTACGATCTCTTCGTCTGCATCTACAAAGGATCTGCCCAATGTTTCTGCCAGAGCCTTTCCGATGGTAGACTTGCCGCAACCGGGCATGCCGATGAGAATGATATTCTCCATTTGGGATCGAAGTTTACATAATATCTTTTCCCACTTACTTTTGGGAACCTCTGTACCTGTGAATAATTGGGCGGCAACTCCGGCTTGGGCAACCAGCATGGAAAGACCGTTTTCGTGACGGAGTCCCAGAGCCTCCGCATCCAGCAAAAGCTTGGTACGACAGGGATTATAGATGAGATCCAGTACGCACCGCAGGTTGGAAAGACGGGATAGATCCACGAGACTTTCCCCATTGTTAGGGTACATTCCCACCGGGGTTGCGTTGACCAAAAGCACGGCATCTTGGTAATTATATAGGTTTACATAATTATTTTCTCCTGTACGGGAGATCTGCACAGTTCGGGCTCCGCGGCTTTCCAGCACACGGCAAACTGTCCCGGCGGCACCCCCGGAGCCTAAGACCAGAGCCTTCTCCCCCGGCTTTATGCCGCCGTTGCGGTCTAAGAGCCAGGAATAGCCGGCGGCATCGGTGTTGTCCCCATAGAGACTCCCGTCCGGCCGCCTGACAATGGTGTTGACACAGCCCATAGCTTGGGCGGTTTCCGACAATTGGGCGCAGTAGGGGATCACAGCCCTCTTATAGGGAATGGTCACATTGAGTCCGTCGAAGAAAGCCTTTGTTAGGAAGCTGTCCAGATCTTGGGGAGCCACTTGGAAAAGCTCGTAGGAGTAGCTTCCCAGTTCCCTGTGGATCTGTGGGGAATAGCTGTGGGACAGGTGCTCCCCCAATAGACCGCATTTCATCACACGACCTCCGAGTAGCTGCCTAAGTAGCGGAATTCTTCACAAATTCCCCCGATCTCACACATGAGTCGGGCAAATTCCTGAGAATAAACAGAGGTTTCTAAGTCTAAATAGAACATGAATTCAAAATCCCGTTCCGGCAGGGGGCGGGTTTCTAACTTCAGCAGGTTAATGCCCAAGGCGGAGAGCGGTGACAGAACCTTATACAAAGCGCCGGGGTTATG
>JAZSAO010000505.1:0-2564 GCA_045601945.1 Faecousia sp.
ATACGCCGGAGTGTTTTGCCAAGGCTGTCAGAACCCTTCGAGAAGATAAAGACCTGTATGCCAGACTGACAAACAATGCGCGTCGTATGTCTAAAGAGATCAACTGGGAAGCAGAGTTTAATCGTCTGATCCAACGGGAAAGAGAGCTTGTCCATGAGAAAAAATGAGGTAAAATGGGGGGCACTTCTCTCCTATATCTTGATTTTTGTAAATGCAATATACGGTATGGTTGTGTCTCCTTTTATTCTCCGAACGATTGGGGCGGGCGAACTGGGTGTTTACGAGACGATAGGAGCATTGACGTCATCTATCGCTGTTCTGGAGTTCGGAATCGGAAGTACCATGCAACGATACATAGCCAACATGGTAGCCAGAAAACAGAAAAAAGAAATAGAGAATTTCTCGGCAATGGGATTCATACAAACATTGGTTCTTGCAACTTTGGCTGGAATCGTTGGATTTTGTCTTTATTTTGCCTTAGAACCTGTGTATGGAAATTCTTTTACAGCAGCTGAACTGGTTAGGGCGAAAGAAATTTTTATCCTCTTTATTTTACAGCTGATCCTGCATATGATCGAAAATTTCTTTTTTGGTGTTCTTGCGGGATATAACCGATTTACTTTTAGCAATAGCTTAAAGTTGACTGCACTGGTTCTACGGATGCTTCTGTGCTATGTGCTATTACCGATTTTTCCCAATGCCCGTACTTTGGTTTGTGTAACACTTGTTATGGAAGTTGTACTTATTGTCGGTGAACTGGCATATTTAAAAGGAAAACTCCATCACCGTAGCCATCTTTATAAATGGGATCGGGCTTTGTTTCGGGAATCTTTTGTTTATACACTTTTGATGTTTGCTCAGACCATTATTGTGCAGTTTAACGGCCATGTGGATTCTTGGGTTATAGGCGCTTATATTGGTACGGTAGCAGTTACCATCTATTCCTTTGCGATCAAAATTTATAATATGTACCAACAGTGTGCCATGTCTATCTCGGGAGTTTTACTTCCTACGGTGACAAAGCGACTGTTAGTAGAGGATGATCCTCGCTCTTATGAGGATATGGTTATTAAATATGGAAGAATTCAATGGAGTTTTCTTAGTGCATTGTTTATGGGACTCATCTGTTTGGGAGAGGAATTTTTCCATATTTGGCTTTCGGATTCGCTGGGAACAGCGACGCGTGATTGCTGGATCCTGTGTTTGATTTTGGTGATTCCCATGACATGGCCGTTAATCACGAATGTATGTCTTACGATTCTTCGTGCAAAGAATCTTATGCGCTTCCGTACACTTTCTTTAGGGTATTCCTTGATTGTCAATGCGGCATTAACCTTGATAGGCACTTATTTTTGGGGGTATTGGGCAGCGGCGATCGGTACTGCTATGAGCACCATAATTGGAAGCATTATTTCCATGAATATATATTACCATAAAAAACTGGGGATGAATATGCGCAGGGTGTATTATTGCATTTTGAGACGAATTTCCTTGTGTGCGTTGGTAGCGTCTGCTCCTTGCATTCTTTTGAATCAAGTTTGGAGCGGTACCTGGTTTGCGTTCATTACAAAAATGTGCTGTTTTATTGCGGTATTCCTTCCCTTACTTTGGTTCTACGGATTTTCTGAAGAAGAACGAAATAGTTTTCTACGTAAGGGTGGAGCTCATTAATTTTTGAAAAGACAGGAGAGAAAACCATGGCAATGGTAAATGTAATTGGTTTAGGATATATTGGTTTGCCTACGGCATTGATGCTTGCATCCCATGGCGTACAGGTAGTAGGAACGGACTATAATACTTCTTTGGTAGAGACG
This sequence comes from Faecousia sp., assembly GCA_045601945.1. Lineage (GTDB taxonomy): Bacteria > Bacillota > Clostridia > Oscillospirales > Oscillospiraceae > JAZOXB01. The sequence goes on from JAZSAO010000505.1 coordinate 1,815, forward strand.
CTGAACAACGGTCAAACTACGTTTAGCGAAGAAGGCTTGGATGACCTCTTTGCAAAGGCTGTAAAGGCCGGGATCCGTTTCTCTACAGAATATCAAAGTACGGATGTCTATATCGTCTCTGTACCTACCCCCTATGACGGAAGTAGTAAGAAAATCGATCCTTGCTATGTCATTTCCGCTTTGGAGAAGATCCTGACTCTCTGTCCCGAGAATGCAGTGATCGTTATCGAATCTACCGTTTCTCCCGGTACGATTGACCGCTATGTCAGACCTTTATGCGAGGGCAAAAATGTAGAGTTGGTACACGCTCCGGAACGGATCATTCCCGGAAATATGCTCTTTGAATTGGAGCATAACTCTCGTACGATCGGGGCAGACAAGCTTGAGGTGGGAGAGAAGATCCGAGAGATTTACAGCTCTTTCTGCAAGGGTGAGATCGTAGTTACAGACATTAAAACTGCAGAAATGACTAAGGTGATTGAAAATACCTATCGTGCAGTAAATATTGCCTTTGCCAATGAACTGGCAAAGCTGTGCTATTATGAAAATATGGATGTGAGCGAAATCCGTCGGATCTGTAATATGCATCCACGTGTAAATATTCTCGCTCCCGGTCCCGGTGTCGGAGGACACTGTATTCCGGTAGATCCGTGGTTCCTTGTTGGGGATTATCCGGAGCATACTCCTCTCATTGCCAAATCTATGGTCATCAATGAGGAAATGCCGGACTTTATTTTTGAACGGATCTGT
>JAZSAO010000506.1:0-2989 GCA_045601945.1 Faecousia sp.
ACGAAATCTGTACAAAAACGGGAATCCCTACTGCCCTCTCCGCCGCAGTCGCGGCACCTCTCCCATTGGAGAGGCAAGGGCCTATACCAACTTGATGAACAGTTCGACAAACGGTAGTTCCCCGTTCATTTTATATGACGAATCCATTCTCTTATTTCATCACGTATAGATACCATCAGGCTTCAATATGCACTATTACTTATAATTTCAATTTTCCCATTGAAGGGATCGATATAACAGAATTAGAATATACATATGCAATAGAACGGTGGGAATCAAAAATGGGGGCTATCTCAAAAAGAGATAGCCCCCGGGGGTACCTAATGCTCGAGAGCACAAAGGCTCAGAATCGTATCATTCATTTACAAAGTATGCCTTAGCAGCATCGCTGTAAGCGAGGAGGGTCTTGCCCAGTTCCGCCAGAGCACCGGTGCTTCTTGCAACGTAGGTCTCTGCGCTATAAACATGGGTCTCGGAAACCTGGGTCTCACCCTCATAGAGAGCCATGGACAGTTCGCTTCTCATATCGGTTGCCAGCAGGCTATCCACAGTAAATGCATAATAGCCGTATTTGGAACTATAGAGTTCTGCGCCATCTACTACAAGGTTGACTTCCTCACCCTTGCCGTTAGTATAAGATACGCGGAGGGACAGAGTTTCCTTATCGCCTGCATAGTTCTTCAGATCGAAGATAGCCTTTACAGCAACCTTAGAATCCAGAACCAGAGACTTACCTACCCATGCGATTCCGTTTTCCACATCGCCCAGAGCCTTAGCGGCACTGACTGCGGAAACAGTATTCAGGTCGGTAAGATATGCCTTCTGTTCTGCAGTCATAGCAGCATCAGCAAGAACATTTACGCTTCCCTTGTAGGTCTGAGCCTGTGCGCCGTAACGGAGGAGGTTTGCGCAAACAGCCTTCAGTTCATCGGAAGCATTGGACTTGTTCAGCTGTGCATATGCATAGTCAGCAACAGAGTAAACATCGGTTTCGGAAACGAATTCCTCTTCACCTAAGAACAGGTGGAGTTTTGCGATCAGTTCTTCGGTCATGTCAACAGCAGTAATGCCATCAACCGTAAAGTAACCGTATTCGCCCTTGATCTCAGGCTCTAAGAAGAGGGTCTTGCCGTTGAACTGTACTTCCATATAGCTGTAGTCATAATCAGCCAGCTTTTCCTTAGAAACTGCGTAATTCAGAGAAATATCGCTTGCCAGATCCAAGCTGTGCATGATCTCTGCACTGCCGTCTACGGGGAGACTAGCATTCTTAAAGATCTTAACTGCCTCTGCGGCCAAAGCACTGTTTACGTAAACAGTAGGTTCTACAGTATCTTCTGCAGTAGTGGAGGTCTTGATGTTGCAGATGGAAACGGTGCCTTCGGTAGTCTGGAGGAAGATGTAGCCGTTTGCATCAGCGCAACCGGTGATGTCATAGTACATCTCTACTCTGGAAGTAGTGGTAGCGAGAGTCTTAAACGTACCGATAGAAGCATCATAGACACTCAAGGTTGCACTACTGCCGTCGTGAGACTTGAGGCTGATCATAACCTTGCCGTTCTTGTCGGAGAGTGCAAATGCAACACCCTGACCCTTTGCAAGGTAAACTTCCTTTTCGGGACCCCACTGGCTGTACTTTGCGTTGTAGTATACAGGCATTGCACCGCCAAAGGCTTCCTTGATCTGGGTTGCCAGCATAGGCTCAGCTGCGCTACCGCCTTCATAGAACCAGTTCAAGCCTTGGTATTTTCTATCGTTGGGAGAGGTAACTTCGGACTTGCGATAGTAGACCTTTCCTCCCTTATAGGTCACGTTGACCCAAGACTCTTCACTGGTTTCGGGATCAATAACCTTCTTTAATACATAGAACTTGCTGCCGTCAGCCTGAACCTTCAGCGCACCTTCCATGCCGAGGATGATACCTGCGGAGGTGTCGTCCTGATCAGCAGTGTCATTTCCGGCTGCGGTATAGAGAACGCCGGTCATGCCGCCTTCGGTCCATGCATTGGCATTGGTAGCATCTACCAGACCGTCGTTTACGTTCACGATGTTGGCAACGCCTTCTCCGGCCTGCTTATAGCCATAGGTTGCAACGGCACTGAGAGAAGTACCCAGAGTGTTATAAACACGGATGCCGTCAATGTAGATATTGTACTGACCGTTAGAAGCAGCAGCAACACGAGTTGCAGGATGGTCATAGCCACTCTCGGAGGGGATGAAGCTAAAGTCTACATCAGCAGGGATGTCATAGCGATCACGGATCTTTTCTTCGGTGAGACCGCCATTCTTCCACTGGCTGACATAGTTATGATCAAAGATGGAATCGTAGAAAGCAGTGATGCGAATGTACCATGTTCCGTAGGGCAGCTTATCATAACGTACTACGGGGATCTGATTCAGAGTAGTATCCTTAAGATAAGTATCTACGATAAATGTCTTATAATCATTTGCAAAGGTTGCATCAGAGCAAACCTCAACAGCCATGGTGCCGGAGTTAGGACCGGTCTGAGCAAAGATATCAAAGCCGGTACCCTTAATGGTAAAGGTTGCCTGTGCTACGCCATTGGTCTTGGAAACCGTGGTAGCCTGCAGAGCGTTGTGATAATAATCCTTGCTGTAGGTTCCGTTATACAGAGGATCAAAGCCGTGGATCACAGCGTTATTGTGGGACTGTTCGCTGTCCTCATAAGTGCCCTCGGTCTCCCATGTGCCGGATGTCTTGGTCAGGAAGGTGTCATCATAGGTCATAACGTTTGCAGGAATGACGTAGAACTTACGGTCAACCAGTTTCTCACCGTCCTGAGCCTTGGGAGCATTGATGGCGGTAACCTGATAATCTACAGTAGTGTAGTTTCCTTCCAGATAGGACTTTGCACAGGAAGTATTATCATAATCATCACGGAAGTTGAAGCAGATTGCATTGACAGTAGTCTCTACCCCATTCTCTTCGATGGTAACTTTCTCAATCTCACCATTGCTGACGTCGTCT
>JAZSAO010000507.1:0-1780 GCA_045601945.1 Faecousia sp.
CGAAGCGTTGGTTAGCGGCATATATAAGCCCATTGGGGATGTGACCTTCTGGCAAGAAGATATGCCTATTGTCATAGCTGACCCCAAATACAGACGCAAAGGGATAGGAGGAAAGATCATTTTAGCCCTTGTTCAGCGAGGGAGAGACCTTGGCTATGACCACCTGTGCGTTGAAGAAATCTACGATTGGAACGAAGCCTCCAAACGCTGCTTCGAAAGTGTGGGATTCCGCCCGGACAAGAAAACAGAAAAAGGTATGTCCTACAGACTGACACTTTGAATCGGAGGAAAAATAATGATCCAAATAATCAAATCCTATGGCGAGTGCCGGGATTTTGTATACGGCTTTCAAAGAGACACCAACTTTGCAGATCCCATGCTGTGCAATGAAGAACAGGTGCATTGTAATCTGATCAAGGCCATAGAAAACCCGGACAGTCATTGTGTTCTTGGATGCTACCGTGAGGATCAGCTGATCGGTCTGTTTGCCTTTCTTGTTCTTCGGGACGAACAGTACATCGAAATGCTGGTGGGCCTGTCTCGTGAAAAGGCAGCCTATGGGGATGCATTCCGCTACCTGGAACAATACTATCCCGGTTACAGCGTGGACTTTGTATTCAATCCCTCTAACCATGTCCTAAAAGAGCAGTTGGAACTGCGTAATGCAGAGTTTGAACCGGAACAGCAGAAGATGTTACTTGTCACATCTGTACTTGGTCCGGACACCACCGGAGTGGAAATACTGTCTGAAAAACATATCGGGCAGTATTGTGCCATCCACAGCACGGACATGTACTGGACCGGAGAGAAGGTAGTCCAGGCCCAAGACCGCTTCCGCACGCTCCTTGCGATCCGGGATGATAAGGTCATCGGCTACATAGATATGACCCGTAATTTTGAAGAAAATGAGGTCTATGACCTTCTTGTTCTGGAGGAATACCGCCGGATGGGGTATGGCAGAAAGCTCTTGACAAAAGCTTGGGAGATGAATCAACCCAAGGGCATGATGCTACTGGTTGATATAGACAATGACCCGGCAATTTCTTTGTATGAGTCCATGGGCTTTGCAAAAGCACAGGGGCAAAACACCATGACGGCACATTGGACGGTGCCCAAAATTAAGAGGTAACTACAATGATTCACTTAGTCGATATTGATCCCGGCAACTGGCGGCTAAAATTGGAGGTTGCCGAGTCTCAGAAGCACTATGTTGCCAATTCTACAGTAATGCTGGCAAGAGCCTACGCTTACCGGGAACACCGAAGCAGAGCCTTTATCATCTACCATGATGAAACCCCGGTTGGCATGGGAATGTACCACGATTGCCCGGAGTTGGATGCCTATGATCTTAGTCAACTTTTCATTGACGAGAGGTATCAGGGGAAAGGCTATGGCAAAGCCGCAACGAAAGCGGTGTTAGACGCAATGAAAAAGGACGAAAAATACAACAAGATTGTCCTGTGCTACATCGAGGGCAACGAAGCTGCTAAGAAACTCTATGAGAGCTTTGGTTTCCGTGAAACCGACCGTGATGAAGATGAAATTATCATGGAACTAACGCTGAGGTGACAGACCAACACTGTTATGTACCGTGAGCGTTACATATGAAAAAGAGGTGCTATTTCAAATTGCTTTTCTGCATAAACGGCTCTATAATATAGACAAGCAAGGCCTGCTGGAATCAACTTTGAAGGGAGAACCACATGGAAGCCACAGGAAACTATTATCTGATCAATCATCTTGTCATGTTCACCGGACTAACAGATCGAACAATCCGAAA
>JAZSAO010000508.1:0-6323 GCA_045601945.1 Faecousia sp.
CGTGATCCACACGGGACAGATAACTGATCTCCAGTTCCCCAAGTTCTACAAGATAGCGTCCCTTCCGCTGGAGCCAGACAAAGGGCTTTTCCGAAAGCATATTGTTCGGCAGGATCATGCTGAATCCCCGATAGTCCATAAGGAGCCGTTCCCCACGCTTCAGGACATTCTCCTGCACTGCCTCAAAGAGCCGCTGGCGCAGTTCTTTGCGATCCCCACGCTTCATATTGTCCATCCGGGCAAGGAAAAACTCCATATCCTCTCTGCAATGATCCACCAGTTCCTGCTGACGGCTGATCTGTCCGGGCAATTCGGATGCTTCCTTTTCTAAGAAGATCCGTTCTTCCAGTGTCTTTTTCTGCAGAGCCATAAGACGGGAGATCTCGTTAGACACTTCCACCCGTTTCTTAATTAAGAAATTGCCTACAGCAAGGGCCTTGACCTCTGCATAGTTCAGAACCGTATCTTCGATGTCGGTACCGCTTCTTTCCGCCCATGAGCCGGACAGCAGACCCACGATGAACCGTTGCTTGGTCTCCAGCAGCTGCCATGAATAGGCATCAAAGCTGCCCTCTGTAGTATAGCGGAAAATGCGAACCTTCTTATTCTCGTTACCCTGACGGAGAATACGTCCTTCTCGCTGGGTCATATCCGCAGGTCTCCAAGGCACGTCCAAATGGTGGATGGCAAGGAGTTTGTCCTGTACATTCACGCCTAAGCCCAGCTTAAAGGTAGAACCGATGAGAATACGGATCTTACCTTGTCGTACCTTCTCAAACAGAGTCTCCCGACGCTTTTCCGTATTGGCATCGTGGATGAACGCCACCTGCTCCTCCGGGATCCCACGTTCCTTCAGGAGTCTGCGCAATTCATCGTAGAGATTAAACTCCTTTTTGGGTGTAGAACTGTCACAGAAGATCAGCTGGGTGCTTCCGGCTTCCATGGTGGAAAAATAGATCTCTGCCACATTTTGCGCGCAAAGGGTCGCCTTAGAGCAGACAGCAGGTACGAGTTGGGGATCAATGAGCCGCATATCCAAAGCGGCCTTTCTGCCGTCGGTGGTGATCTTCAGCATATTATCCTCGGTACGATCCACCTTTCCCCCGCGAACCAGTTCCGCACGGGAGGTAATGTCACGGAGATACTCCACAAAGTCCGGACTCTTGGGGACAACGCCATCTTCAGGGCCATCATGCTCCGGAACCCCATCCTGCACGTCTACCTGATGGAAATCCGCCACGGAGGAAAACAGGTTGGTCAGTTCCGGCAGATTATGGAAGGCGGCAAATCGTGTTGCCAGACGATATCCGCTGGTATCCACGTCGATCTCGAAATCTGTCACGCGCTCAGCGAACATACCGATCCAGCTGTCAAAATTCCCCAGATCCAGCATGGCAAGATCCCCACTCTGGAGATACTGTTGCATCACAAAGGCATCTGTAATGGAATTGGTAATAGGGGTACCCGTAGCCATAACCACACCGCCCCCCTCATTCTGCTTCTGGATCATGCGAACCTTGTCCATCATGTCCTGACACTTACGGGAGCCGGCAGTGGAGATCCCCAAAACGCCGGAGGTTTGGGTATCGATGGGAACGTTCTTAAAATTATGGGCCTCATCTACAAAGAGACGGGTGATCCCCAAGTCTTCAAAATAGATCATATCCGGCCGATCATATGCCTTTTCCACAGCTTCGCTGATCTTCTTCTCCAAAGCCTTGGCTCTGCGGCGAAGGGCAGAAGTTGTATGCTTCCCTTGTCGGAGGATCCGTTCCAGTTCCAGCTTTTGTTCCTCCATCTGACGGATCACATAGGCCTGAGACAGTTCTACCAATTCGAAAGAAGAATATGCCATAATAATACCGTCAAAGTCCTCGTCCCGAATGGTGCGCAGAACCTCCTGCCGCTTTTGGGGTGCAAAGGACTTAGGATCCACACAGAGGATCTTTGCATGGGGATACAGGGTCAGGAAGATATCCCGCCACTGGCCTACCAGATTGTTGGGCACCACATAAAGATTCTTCTGAGACAGCTTCATTCTCCGCAGTTCCATACCCGCCGCAACCATAATATAGGTCTTACCGGAGCCCACATCATGGGCCAGAAGTGTATTGGGAGAGAAAAGGATCCGCGCAACCGCATTCTTCTGGTAGGGATACAGTTGGACATCTACAGACATATTGGGGAATTGGAGGAACGCGCCGTTAAACTGTCTGGTACGAATACAGCCATAGGTCTCCTCATAGATCCGGCACAGACGCTTTTCCCGACGTTCATCCTTCCAGATCCACTTTCGGAAGGCATCGATCAGCTTCCGCTGTTTTTCCAGCGCCGCAGTGGTTTCCGCCTTGTTAAGGACCCGCTTGACTCCGGACTTGCCATGGGTATCCGGTACCTCGTCCATAACGGAAACGGTCTTCATATTCAAGGTTCGCTCCAAGATCTGGAGCATAGAGATCCGATCCGTACCATAGGTGGAACGGGAGGAGATCCGCGCCTTGTAGATAGGCTTATTGGTGATCTCCCACGTGCCGGTACGAGGATCGTGAAGGGTCTGACAATAGCAGTGCCCGGGAATATTAAACAAGTAGCGAATAAAATCATCAATAATATCCGCCGGGATCCAAGGAGATCCAATGGTCACATAAATATCCCCTGTTGCCATGCTCTTGGGCAGCAAAGGTTTTAACGCTTCCACATTTCGGTCAAAGTATTTATGATAAGTGGCATTTGCATCCATGGCAATGGCCCATTTCCGCAAAACATTGCCGGAAAGGTACTCTTCGGCGGTTTCCCACCCCTGATAGAAGCACTCTCCCCATGTTTCCGGGTTCTGATAGATCGATCCCTGCAATTCCCGGATCACCTCTGCCGGTCCACGGTCTGCCACTGCAGAAATATACTCAATGTCCACACGCCCCAAGTTGGAAAGAGACAGGATGAGTCCATCGGAAATGCTCTCGGCATGGATGCCTTGCACCTCTGCATCTCCCTCAAAGACATTCTCCCAAGTTGGATCCAGTTCCATGGAGGTGATCTTTTGAATTCTTTCCCGTTGGCGTTCCTTGGCGGCGGCTTCTTCCTGCCGTCGCAGTTCCTCCTGCCGACGGAGTTCTTCCTGTCGACGGGCTTCCTCCTGCCGACGGGCTTCTTCTGCAAGGCGCTGTTCCTCTTGCCGCTTTTCCTCCTCCAAGGCTGCCTGCCGTTCTGCCTCTTTTTGCTTGGCGATCTGTCTTTCCACCGCCTCCCGTTGCAGATCCAGCAAATAGGAACGCTTCGACGCTTCCTGCTTGCGTGCATTCTCTCTGCGGAGGGCTTCCTGTTCCGCAATCATAGCTAACCGTTCTTGCAGTTCCTGTTCCATGCCGTTTTCCACGGCCTTGGCAGATCGAATGCTCTCTTTTTCCTTTGCCTTGGCTCTCTTTTCCATCTCTCGTGCTACTTGGATATCATAGGCCTTTTGACTAATGGCACCGATTTCCAAAAGATGGGCCAATATGGCCAAATAATCGTTTTCGCCCTCTTTGCGCTTCAGCATCCTATTCCCTCCTTTGTGCTGTGCATCTATATCCATATTTCAGGGGATTAGATTATGATACCACAGAAAGCACCCTTTTGCAACAGTTGTTTCCAAAACATTCACCGGGATTTCCAAAACATTCACCGGGATTTATAGGATCAGAAACAGCAGTAACGTCAAAACCGTGCCGCTGTATTCCTCTTTTCCCTCCCACAGCAACAGGAGCAGGATCAGAAAGGCCATCACGTCCCCTCCGCTTTTCCCATAGAGTAGGTTGCCGAAGTTCATGGGCATTTCTTCCAAAGTTCCTCCGCCCTTTCCTTTGCATGGGGGTCGTCGTGGAGGTCGGGGATAGTCCCTGTCCTTAGGCGCGGATCCGCCCGTCCCCTCCCATGGGGAGTTTCCCTTGTCCTTATGTCCAAGCTTGCTCCGCTGTCCGGGAGGAGGACCCCAACCTCTTCTCCGTTGTTCATAGCGATGATACATCCTTCACCCCACCCCCTTTCCAAACAATCCGCCCTTTCCAAAAGCGACTCCTGCCAGCTTCGTCAATCGGGCAAGTTCTGCCGCCCGATCCAGTTTCATCTGTCGTTCCGGTGACAGGTAGGCTCGTAATGCGCACAAGAGAGCCTCCTGTCTGGGATCGGTTTGTTGCATCACTTGGAACAGCTGCATCATTTGAAACATCATGCCCTCGTCCATAAAAAAGGGATCCTTCGATGTCGGTTCGGGGGACGGAGGTGTCTCAGACTCCCTGCCCATACCAAAGGATCGGGCCATTGTCAGGATCTGCGCCATGCTGTCCGGATCGTTCAGGATCCGATTCAGTGTTTCCTCCATGCCCTCCGTTTGGATCACCTACTTCCCATTGATCTTCCGCAAAAGTCCCTCTGCCCTTTCCGTTTCCATAACCGGTTGCAGTGCCGCCTGTACCCCTTTCATGTCCCCCTTTTTAAAGGCTTCCATGGCCGCTTCCATGCAACCGCTTTCCCGTAACAGGGTCAGCAATTCCTTTCCTTCCGGAGCGGAAAGGACTCTCTGCATTTCCTTAGAACTCATTTTTGGATTTTTTTCCCTTTCTTGACTCATATTCCTTGCCTCCCATGGGGAAATCTGATATAATAGCTTTAATAAAACCATTCCCCTGCTGTTCCATTCTATGCAGCAAGGGAGGAAAGGGTGAATAAAATGACCGTATTGGTTCTGTCGGATTCTCACAGAGATATCGAAAGTATGCGAAAAGCCATTGATCGGGAAATGCCCCGCGCCATCTTCCATCTGGGAGACCACGACGGAGATGCCGCCCTGTTGCAAAAGGAATTTCCCCATATTCCCATGTACTGTGTCTGCGGTAATTGCGACAATCCCTTCCCTCGTGCGCCGGAGAGTCTGCTAACGGAGTTAGAAGGCGTTCGGATCTTTGCCGCCCACGGACATAAGCACAACGTAAAATACGGCTATATGAATTTCTATATGGCAACCAGAGAGCAAAATGCATCGCTGGGACTCTTCGGCCATACCCATCAGCCCCTGTGCGAAGAGCACGACGGTCTCTGGCTCCTAAACCCCGGCTCCTGCAAAGGCTATGGGGGAACCTACGGCGTAGCGTACGTTCACCAAGGCCGCGTGGTCCGTTGCGAGATCAACCGCTTGCTGTAACAGCCATTCCTGCCGGCCGTTGTGTCTATGTCCGGTGGGTCTTCCGATAAATTTTAATCCTAATATGGAGGTAATCCTATGATCCTTGCCATTGATATCGGCAATACCAATATTGTTCTGGGTTGTATCCAAGAAGACGAGATCCTCTTTGAGGCTCGCATTGCCACAGATCTGATCAAAACCTCTGATCAGTATTGCGCAGAACTGAAAAATATGCTGGAACTCTTCGAGATCAACAAAACAGATATCTCCGGTTCCATTATCTCTTCCGTAGTCCCTCCCGTACTCAATTCCTTTAAAACCGCCATCCGCAAGCTGACGGGACAGACCCCTTTGGTCGTAGGCCCCGGCATCAAAACCGGTCTGAATATCCGTATGGATAACCCTGCGGAAATCGGCAGTGATTTGATCGTCGCCGCCGTTGCCGCCATTGCAGATCACGGTGCGCCCCTCCTCCTTGTGGATATGGGAACCGCCACTACCATTACCGCCGTAGATGAAAGCGGCAGTTTTATCGGCGGCTGTATCTGCCCCGGTGTGAAAATCTCTATGGAAGCCCTGACCGGGCGAACCGCCCAGCTTCCCGGTATCAGTTTAGAAGAGCCCACCGTCGCCATTGGCAAAAACACCCGGGATTGTATGCGTAGCGGCATCATGTACGGTTCCGCCGGACAGATCGACGGTCTCTTAGAGCGTATGGAAGCCGAACTGAACACCCCCGCAAAAATCGTGATCACAGGGGGGATCTCCAAATTCATCCTCCCCCTGTGTAAGCATCAGATGATCTACGAAAAAAACCTTATGCTCAAGGGCCTTAACATCCTATATAAGCGAAATGTAAGATCCTGATCTCCATCAGGCAGAATGCCCCCTCCAATCGGAGGGGGTCTTTTTCCCATTACAGCGCTGCTAACATGGCGGCTACCAGCAGCAAAAATCCCGCGGCCATTGCCATGGTTGCAAGGGTCTCTGTCAGATTCAGAAGGGTCTCCATGTTAAAAAAGTCCCTTTTCGCCTTCGTTGCCTTTCTTTCTCCCAGCCTTTTCGGCTCCTCATTCATCATACACACAGCTTCCTTTACACGATACATTGTGATCGCTCCTTTCTCTTCGGCAATGTTCTCTTGCCAGATTTGTCTATATCA
>JAZSAO010000509.1:0-1541 GCA_045601945.1 Faecousia sp.
TCAAGGAAACCGACCTTTCCCGGATCCTCATGGAGGATCTGATGATTCCTTTCACAGGTACTCCTTGTGAAGGTGGCTACGAGTTCCGTAATATGCCTTTGGGGTATTATATTCTAAAGGATACGACTCGTTTGGGATCCTATGCAACGCCTGTTTGCGAACTCATGATAGTCAAAGTTGCTCCCGAAGGTGTGGTAGACCTTGGGAACTATTTCGCATCCCTTGAGATTATAGCTGCGGATCCTCTGGGCAATCGACTGGGGAATACCGCGGAGTTCGCTTTGTCCGGGGATGAGATGTCCACCACACGTGTAGAGTGGGACGAGTATATCTTGGACGAACAGGGAACCTATTGGAAGCTGAGAAACGGCGCCTTTACGACCCTTTCCCCTGACAGCATTGTAGACGGAGTCCCTATGAATCCCGACACTTATGACAGTCTGACAGATAAGTACACTAAGCAAACCTACGGCGCAAACCTCCATGCCGAAGGGAAGGACAAGGTTACCGGCAGTGTTGGGGATGACGGTGCCCTTCGGTTTGTAGGCTTGACACCGGGTCAATACTGTATTACAAATATTCTCGCGGCTGAGGGCTATGAGCCTCTTAGGGAAAGCGCTACTGTTACAATAGAGCGAGGTGAAGCACCGGGTGAGTTTATATACGGTGGAGATGCAGGGGAAGACGGAAGGATTTCCTTTGTGTTTGCTGTGGGTACCGGCCCTTCTGTGCAGATCGATCCAAACCTGACCCTGAGACACAGCTTGCATATTACCGAGGATATTTCGCTGAATTATATCCTCCCGGAGTCCATGTTAGAAGGCTATGACGCGGAATCCTTGGAACTGCATGTCGCAGTTCCCCAATATGAAGGCAATTCCTTTGTAGATACTGTATGGCTTCCCACTGTATACGAAAAACGGGATGGCTATTGCTACTTTACCTTGACGGGACTGACGGCGGTGCAGATGAACGATGAGTTTATAGCACAGCTTTCGGGAACAAAGGATGGCGTGGAATATGTATCCCCTGTTGATGTCTATTCCGTTGCGGCTTATGCCTTGTCCCTACTGAATAAAAGTAACGCAAGCCCGAAGCTAAAAACGCTCTGTGCAGACCTTCTCCGCTACGGTGCAGTGGCTCAGAGGTATAAGGGGTACCGCACAGACGCTTTGGCAGATGAACAAATGACTTCTGCCCACAAGGCCTATCTTACGGACTTGGATACTGTTACCTTCGGCAACCGGTATTTGCAGATCCCCAATCCTAAGGCAGACGCTTTTAGGTGGACAGGGAAGGGCCTGAATCTGGAAGCCAGAGTGAGTCTGACCTTCCGTATGGAGCAGACAGATCCCTCCCTTGCATATGAGGATTGGAAGATCGTTGTGTATTACCAAGACAAGGAAGGCAAGCAGCTTTCTTACGAAATCCCCAAAGCCGAGGTGAAGCAGATCACCGGTGGAGATTTACCTGTTTACCAATTCTCCTTCTCTAAATTGGCAGCTGCGGATCTGCGGTCTGTGGTATGCGTTACCGTATAT
>JAZSAO010000510.1:0-5979 GCA_045601945.1 Faecousia sp.
CCAGCGTTTAATGTCCCGAGAAATGAATTGTGCATAATCTGCAACAGCCTCCCTAACACGGGAGGCTGTTTTTGTTCTCGAGAGGATACCTTTGTGTGAAATACCAATGAATAAAGCAAAGATATTTCTTGATTCGTGGACGGAATATGATATAATAGAAACAGAAGCTTCTCTATTTTTGGAAATTTAGGGGAGATATGTGATATGTGTTATGAGAAAGGTGTGGTTTGTATGAAAAAATTACTAAAAGGCGGCACTATTATAAATGCAAATGGTCGTTTGGTAGGAGATATTCTGATTAACGGTGAGGTTATCGAAGCGATTGGCAAAGATCTTTCTTCTGAGGGTGCTGAGGTAATCGACGTATCCGGAAAACTTTTGTTCCCCGGTTTTATTGATGCCCATACGCATTTTGATCTGGATGTATGCAATACCACTACCGCAGATGACTTTTATACCGGTAGCCGTTCCGCTCTCCGTGGCGGTACTACCATGGTCATTGACTTTGCTTGCCCCAATAAGGGAGAGAGTCTCCAATATGGATTGGATCTCTGGCATAAAAAGGCAAACGGAAAGACAGCCTGTGATTATGGATTCCACATGACTATTGATGATTGGAATGAGGAAATTATTGCAGAACTGCCTAAAATGTTTGAACAGGGCGTTTCTTCTTTTAAGATGTATATGACTTATCCCGCTATGATGATCGGGGACGATGCCATGTTCCGGGCCTTGCAGAAAATGAAGGAACTGGGAGGCATTGCCGGCGTTCATTGTGAAAATGCAGGAGTGATCGACGCCCTGATCGCACAGGCAAAGGAACGAGGAGAACTGTCTCCGGAAGCCCATCCCCGTTGCAGACCTGCTGTTTTAGAGGCTGAGGCGGTATCCAGACTTCTGAAAATGGCAGAACTGGCGGATGTTCCTGTGGTGATTGTGCATTTGTCTTCCGAAGCAGGACTCCGAGAGGTTCGTGCTGCCAGAGCGAGAGGGCAGAAGGTTTATGTAGAGACCTGCCCCCACTATCTTTTGCTCCAAGATGATCTATATTCCTTGCCGGAATTTGAGGGTGCAAAGTATGTTTGTGCGCCTCCTTTGCGAAAGGACGAGGATAACGATGCATTGTGGGAAGCACTGGCAGACGGGAGTGTACAAACCGTTTCCACAGATCACTGCAGCTTCACATGGAGCCAGAAACAAGCGGGTTTGGAAGACTTTACGAAAATCCCAGGCGGTATGCCCGGTGTTGAGACTCGCGGGGTTCTTCTGTATACCTATGGTGTTGTAACGGAGCGGATTACCGCGGAGCGTATGGTTGAGGTGCTTAGCGAAGCACCTGCAAAACTTTACGGTGTGTATCCGCGCAAGGGCAGATTGGCAGTGGGTGCCGATGCTGACATCGTAGTTTATGATCCCAATGGTATCCGTCGGATTACCGCAAAGGATCAGGCTTGTGCAGTAGACTATGCTCCCTATGAGGGCTACGAACTGTCCGGACATATTGCTCAGGTATGGCTAAGAGGCACTCTTGCAGTGGAAGAAGGTCAGATTCTGGCAGATCGCGGAGGGATGTTCATTCCACGAGGAAAGTCCGACCTTTAATTTACCGAATTTTCCTGTTTCTGTTTAAGCAAGGGGAATGTTGTCCATACTGTCTTCGGGAGGGGATCGTATGGTAAAAGGTATTACGCGACGAGTTATGCTGGTCAATGCCCGTGATGGAGGCCTGTTCGAACAAGCTATCTTCCTGCTAAAGGAGGAGACAGTGGACAAGCAGGGCGTAACGGAACAACAGATCATAGAGGAAGTCGAACGTCTTTCAAAAAAGGGACTTGAAAAAGTGAATGGAACGAAGCGGAGTCTTCGGCTCCAGCCTCTTGTGTGGAGTGGGCTTGGTGCCGGTTTGACAGGCTTGATCTGGATTTTGACATATTTTATTGTATAAGGCAGGAGCCGTCTCAGTATGAGGATATCTCATACTAAGGCGGCTCCGTTATTTATGATCCGAAGATCCCCTGTTTGCACAGGAACAGAAGAAGAGGTGTATAAAGAAGATAATATAGTATCGTGGAGGGGATCAAACAGGTGATGGCAGGCGTAGGATCGTCTGTATACTTCTGCATCCAGACTACGCTTGCAACAGGTGCGGGGGAACCGAAAAGAATGGCCATGAGAACTGCTGTTTCGCGAGATAGGAAGGGAAGAAGTATCAGAAAAATCATAAGAGGATAGGTGATAACTTTAAAGAGGGTATACAATAAAGGGCGTGTTCCTGATTTGAAAACACAGGATCTGTACCGGCCGATGGTCATACCCAGAAAGACAAGCGCCAGAGGAGAAACACAGGCGTCTAAAGCATTGATGGGCATGGAAAAAATATCGGGGATAGGAATACCTGTAAAACATAGAACAAGTCCGGCAAATACAGCAAGAAGACATGGCTCGGTTAAAAGGGATCTCCAATTTCCGGATTTTTGGCTTCCGGCGAAAGCAGGATGGAATAATGCCCAGATCAGCAGATCCTGAATGGATACGTGAAGATAGACTACTACCATTTCTGCATCTGTTAAAAACAGCCGTAGAAGGGGGATGCAGACAAAAGATACATTACCAATACCGCAAATGAAGCTATACAGGCTATGCAGAGATCCCTTGTTTTTCTTGAGTAGCAGGATGGCTGCAGGCAGGAGGCTGAATACCACAGTAACAATCAAAATGGACAGGCCTTTTGAAAGCAGTTCGTCGGGATCTACCGTTGCAAAACTTTTCAGGATCATTGCAGGGAAACAAAGACTCATTAAAAAAGAGGAAAGATGGGGCCGACTCTCTTCGGGAAGAACTTTGCAAACCATGAGAATATAGCCCAGAAGGATCATAAGGATCACGTAGAAAACACCGTTAAACATAAGAAAACACTCCCTATGGAAAGGATTTTTCATTTCATTTCAGTTATAAAGATTATCATATACCATCCTGCAATAGATGTCAATAAAAAGGAAGGAATATGGAGGGAAAACTGTTGACATTCGTGGAAAGTTTGGTAAAATATAGATAGAAATTATAATGAATTCGGAGGCATAATTGTATGAAAAAACGAGTTCTGTCTTTGCTCCTAACGGTATCACTGATGCTCTCTTTGCTGTGTGGATTTGGTACTTCCGCATCTGCGGCAGGTGCTTATGTAAAAACCACTTCGCTGTCAATTGGAGACCGAGTCGTGCTTACCAGTGAGACCGTATCTATGGAACTTAGTAGCATTTCTACCACCAGCACTAAGTACGGTATCGGTTCTGCGTTTACCGGAGAGCCGGGAGGTATTATGGTATTTGAGGTGTGCCAAGGCTACAGTAGCGGCACATATGCATTCAAAAACAATGGAAAGTACTTATACTGGACCAGTGGAAACTCTCTGAATCTGAATGCGACCCTCAGCGCAAAGACCTCTTGGACCGTGAGTTTCGACAGCTCCGGCAATGCGACGATTCTCAACAGCAACGATACTGCGCGACAAATCTGGTGGAATGTATCTTCTCCGAGATTTGCTTGCTATACCGGAAAGACGCTTGCAACTACAGGCTACGCACCGGTGCAGATCTATAAGGCAACGGCAAAGGCTTGCAATCACGAAAATACAACCTATGCTGTGACAACACCTCCTACCTGCGAAGCCAAAGGGATAGGAACTTATACCTGTAATGCCTGTGGAGTAACGTGGACGGAGACGATTGCTGCGACGGGCCACACCTATGGCTTCACAAATGTGAACGGAAAGATCTACCGCTTGTGCTCTGCCTGCGGAGAATCAGAGGCTGTAACGATGAACACCTTTGCGGAAGCAAAGGCCTATACCAGCAAGTCGGCAGTCTACAATGTAAAGGGTGTAGTGACCTATATTAAGGGGCGTACGGTTTACATTGAAGACGATATGGGTGCCCTTTGTGTGTATTTCAGCACTGCTGTGGATCTGAGCAAGCTGCGCTTGGGAGATGAGATTTTCGTTTCCTCCACTATGACAACCTATCAGGGTTTGCCTGAATTGAATAACGTATCCCAGTATCTTGTTCTGTCCTCCGGGAATGTTCTTCCGAATACTACGACTGTTTCCATCGGAGAGATTATGGCTGATGAGGACTTTGTGCATTTAGGAAAGCGCGTAACTCTGAAAAATATTACCCTTGGTGTTGTGAATACTTCCGGATATACTCCTTTGACAGATGCCGAAGGAAACAGTATTTGCATCTATGCGGTTCCCACCCTCAGTAGTGACATCCGTAGCGGTAACAAGGTAGACGTAACCGGCATCATTTCTTATTATAAGAATGGGTTCCAGCTCTTGATCAATGGAAGTACGGCACAAACGGATGTGAAAAAGGTAGGTGAGGGTGTTCCTATTGTAAAGGAAACCAAACCGATCGCTTTTGCAAAGGCAGGCGTTCAAGGGATCTACTATCAAGTAGAAGGTGTCGTTACCTGCTTAAAGGGAAGACAAATTTTTATTCAAGATGAAACCGGCGGCATTGTTATTTATCTGGCGAAAATGCCTACAGAGGCCCCTTGTGCCGTAGGTGATTTGATTCGGGTTTATGGGTCCTTTGGCAACTATGATGGTGTATTGGAATTGCAGTATGTAGATCATACCGATCCTGAATTTTTCGAGATCTTATCCCACAATAATCAGGTTGTTGCCCAGCCTGTGACTATTGAACAGCTGTTGGCAGACTCGGCCATTGATTATGAACTCTTTGCAGAAAAAGTATTTCTGAATGATGTTTCTATTTTGGAAATCGATGATAAGGGTACAGTATGTCTGTGGCAAGACGACTATACCATTGACATTTACACGGCGCCCACTCTGAATGAAGGATGCGTTCAGGATGCTGTGGTAGATGTGACTGCTACCGTATCCGGATATAATTTCAATTATGAACTGGTTATTGTAGATGCCAATGCCATTACGTATGGGTCCAAGTGTACGCATAAGGAAACCATGCCTGTGAATGGCACTCCTCCCGGATGTACCACGAGTGGCTATACCGGTGATCTGTAT
This sequence comes from Faecousia sp., assembly GCA_045601945.1. Classification (GTDB taxonomy): domain Bacteria; phylum Bacillota; class Clostridia; order Oscillospirales; family Oscillospiraceae; genus JAZOXB01. The sequence goes on from JAZSAO010000510.1 coordinate 5,048, forward strand.
TGCACGGTTTGCGGTGCCTTTGTTGCAAAGGGGCAAACGATTCCCCCAACCCATGAGGATACAAAGCTTGAAAATGTGCTGGAGCCTACCTGTACTACAGCCGGCTACTCCGGAGACCTGTATTGTACAGCTTGCGGTGTCCTTGTAGAAAAGGGACAGAGCGTTCCTCCCACACATAATGTGATTACCATTAACGATGTGGAAGCATCCTGTGACGGCGAGGGCTATACCGGAGACCAGTTCTGTCAGGCTTGCGGCGAGGTTTTTTCCGTTGGTACTACAATTTCGCCTTTGGGTCATGATTATGCAGTTGATTTAATCAAAACACCCACATGCACAGAGCCCGGCGAGGGTATTTATAGCTGCGGACGGTGTGACGAATCTTATGTGGACGAGGTGCCTGCAACGGGACATACCTGTTTTTACGTGGAACAAGGAGATGTCCATACCTATACTTGCTCTATCTGTTGGATCACAGGGAGTGAGGAGCATAACTTTGATGGCGGAACTTGCAGCCTCTGTGGGGCGAATCAGCCGGAAGGCATTCCTGTAGACTCCAATATTTCTATTCGCCATACATTGAATCTTGCAAGTGATATTTCTGTTAACTTTGTAGTAGAAGCAGCCTCTTTGTCCAATTACGATCTGTTCTATCTGGAGTGTGTAAGAGATACGTATAGCGGCAATGAGCAGGTGGGATCCGAAAGTATTATTATTGACAACCCTGTATTGACCGGTAGCTACTACTACTTTACGCTCACCGGTATTAACGCAACCCAGATGGGGGATGAGATCAGCGCAACCTTGTATATGATCAAGGGTAACGATATTTATTGCTCCAACGAAGATATTTACAGCGTTTCGGCCTATGCCTACAGCCAGTTGGACAAGACAAATGCATCCGACTCGCTGAAGACTCTGTGTGCAGACCT
>JAZSAO010000511.1:0-4192 GCA_045601945.1 Faecousia sp.
GGATGGTTAAACGCGGTGAATCAGGATACAAAAGTAACTTTGAGAAAATATGCGATTTGTTTCGGCATCGAGGCACTTATTGCTTTTCTGGTGATTTGGTCTAAGGGCTTTTTCACACAAAGTGTGGCTGTCAATGTCCAGATCTTGTCGGATGCTTTTTTCGTTGCCGGCATACTGATGACACTTTTTGCAGGACTGATGTATGTTATCAGCGAGGGTGGACTTATTGGTGTTCAATATGTTGTTAGGAATATGGTGCTTGCCTTTATCCCTATGGGAAGAGCGAAAATCGAAAAATATGGCGATTATCGTGCTCGGAAGCTTGGCAGCACGTCAAAGAGCAACAACGGTCATATTTTCATAACAGGACTTATTTTCCTGCTCACCGGAATCATCTTTACGATTATTTGGTACGTGCGGTTTTATAATCACTAAATTCCCTGCTGATTCAGATCAGTCAAATTAAAAACGGAGGATCTCCCATGAGGTCCTCCGTTGAATCTATTTATTGATGCAGAATAAAGTTTCGAGATTATATACCGGATACAAAATTGAAGGGCTGTTCAAACAAATGTGTGACAGCCCTCCTCCTTTTACGTTACGGAGCCGCCTCTCATTTTTATCCCCTGCAGAAGGCGCTTATTCCAATGGATGGGATAGACCTCCCGGAGTGTATTTGTGAATTGAGACGGTTTTTAGCGTTGGAATGCGTTAGTTAGCTTTTAGCAGCAACCGTTGTTATCACAGCCACAGCCGCAGGAATTACCGCAACCACAGGAATTGCCACAGCCGCAACCGCAGCCGGAGTTGTTGGTGCTCATCAATCCACCGTTGTTATTACCGCACCCACAGCAGAATAAGAGAATCAGAATGATGATCCACCAGCAACCACCGAAACCGTTGTTGTTACACATAATTTAAGTCCTCCTGAAAATGATTTCTGAGCACTTGGCTCATTCCATGATATGCCAAAAGGGGGAATTGGTGACTGAGGCGGAGCGAGAATTGGTATACTTTTTTTGATCGTCAACCGCAATCTTTGGAAACATTCTATGAATGGGGTAGAAATTATCCCCTTTTTGTGATATAATGACAACCGTAAACTTTATGAGTATTATCCGCAACAAAATTCGTATAAATTTTATAGACGTGTATGAAAGGATGAAATGATATGGATCAAGAACAAATCGAAAAGAAAGCGGTGGGGAAACTGAAGAAGAGTCCTCTTTTGGGCTGGATATCTTTAATCCTCTTGCTTTTTGGCTTGGGTATTTTGGGCTATATGGGGATTACTGCAATAAAGGCCCTAACCACCGGAAACCTTAGTTCTGTAAATGTCGGATTGATGCTAAAACTGCTCAATGTTACGGTTATTCTGTGCGTCTTGGCATTTTTGTTAGCAATCATTACTTTGTTTATTCGCCGACAGAAAAAGGGTCTTGCAATTTTTACTTTAATACTGGTTGTTTTCGTGTTACTCTTTGTAGGCGGTGCGCGCTATGCCTATTATTCTGTATTTGAATCGACTACTTATGACGAGGAATTTAAAGACATTCCTGATGAGGAACTGTATTATATTCCGAATCTGCAAGAGGGGGAAATCGACTTTGAAGATTTTCCTGTTGAAACAATGCCCAAAGAAGAAGTTGAAAAACTTATGGAGTTATACGAGGTAGACTGGCCTTATCTGGAGGAAACAGACGTTCCTCCCAGTGTATATCCCTATATGTATGGACAGTCGCAGCAATCTCCTTGCTACTTAAAACCCGGTGCGGAATCCATAGAAAACTTTATTCTCTTCGGCATTGACGACAATGGTTTGTCTGACGTTATGATGGTTGTTTCTATGGATCGTGTCCATAAAAAGATCAAACTGATCTCCATTCAGCGTGATAGCTATGTGAGAGTTCCTGGCTGGGGCGGCTATACCAAGATGAACCATGCTTATGCACTGAATAAGGAGCAATCCTCCATTGCGACCTTGAACCTGAACTTTAAGCTGAATGTCAAGGATTATTTTACGGTGCATTTTGGTGACGTATCTGCCTTAGTAGATATTTTAGGTGGTGTAGATGTATACGTTGATAATGCAGAACTGAGTTACATGCACGGATACGGATGTCCTGATGTACAACTGGGCATGTATCATATGAATGGTAAGGAAGCATTGACGTATGCAAGAATGAGATCCAGTAGCCTCGGTGATAATGAGGTAAGGCGAACCGGCAGACAGCGTGAGGTATTAAACGCTTTGTACAATTCTGCCAAAACAGCACCCGCATCCCATTATCCTGCCTTAGTAGATACATTTACGGCTCTTTGTAAGACATCGGTTGACGGAGAGCGGATCCTTAGCATGATGATCGAAGCGGTGAGCGAAGGATATACATTGGAGAACTACGCCCTCATTAACTATGTTAAGTGCTGGGGTGGTCAATTCGGTCCCGGAAGCTTATGGTATTTCGTATATGACTTGGATGCCGCCGGTGATACATTATACCGTATGATCTACGAGGATCTGTATATTTCCGGATATCCCGATAATGAACTGCGAGAAATAAATGGGTATTAACCACGAATAGCTAAAATTAAAACTGCTTCAAAACAGGGGAACCTGTTTTGAAGCAGTTGTTCTGTTATGGGAAAGAAAGGGAATTTAAACAACACCGCTGAGATCGGCAGAGACCTTTAGACCTTCGGAAGATTCAGCCAGAATGTTTCTGGCACTTTCCATGAGAACACGCATCTGTTCATAGTTATTTGCGATCTCACCAAGGAGAGCATTCATATCCGCTGCGGTGAGAGCCATCTTTTCGTCTGCTTGACGGTAAATACTCTGAATGCGTGCAGATGCGGCGGCAGCCCTTTCTCTTGCCATGCGTTCAGTCTGCTCAGCTCTGCGATAGGCTGCGAGTTCCAGATCATCAAAGCTGGCAGGTGCAACGGCCAGACCCGCAGGGGCGGCAATGGGGCGATCTAATGCGGGAGTAGATTCGACAGACTGCTGAGTCTGAGCGGCTTTTGCTTCTTCCAAAGCCTTTTCTGCGGAAGCCAACTGGTCCTGTACATCATGAAGAGTAGCAACTAAAGCCGCTTTTTCTTTAAGAATAAATTCGATCTGTGCCTTTAATTCCTCGTTTTCGTGAGCGAGATTGGTAACCTGTAGCGCAAGGGCGTCCTTTTCGGCTTGTAATCCATCGCCGCTCAGGCCGGGCTCAGTAGCGATCTGTTTTAAACGAGCGTTCTCCTCACGAAGAAGACGCATAGACTTTTCGTGTTCGACAGTCTGACGCTGGATGAACTGAACAACGTCTGTTCGATTAAAACCGTTTAATGCACTGCGGAAATTTTCAGTAAATGCACCTGCTCCTAACATAATTACCTCCCGATGAACTCTTGATTAGAAATGATATGAGGATAAAAGGGGAGAAGAGACCTCTATGCTTCCGGTAAATATTGGATCGTAGGAGCCTAATTCGCCACAATATCCATGCTATAATACATTATATCATGGTTTTTTTTGAAACACAATAGAAAAAACAAAAATTTTGTCAAAGTATTTTTGAATTTTATACTTTACTTTTTTTCCATTGTCTGCTATAATACATCATGGTCATGCGCCGGTGGCTCAATGGATAGAGCATCAGATTCCGGTTCTGAGGGTTGGGGGTTCGAGTCCCTTCCGGCGTGCCAACAAAAAGCCTAATTTGTCTACTGGACAAATTAGGCTTTTTTGAATGATGTTTGCCTTCGGCAAATGATGTTGGCTTTGCCAATGATGTTTCCTTCGGAAATGATGCCGCTTCGCTAATGTTTGGGGCAAACATCGCATTATTGCGAGTGAAACGAGCAACATCATTATGCGTAGCATAACATCATATCGCCGTAGGCGATACATCATCGGAAATCAAGCAGTTCTATGGATGACAGGGGGAAGAATGATGTTTGAATTTTTAAAGATTTTTGATTTTGATTTCATACAATATTTTCTTATGCCTCTTTTGGTGTTGATCCAGTTTGTTGTAGCTGTTTTCCGCTTTATTTCAGCAAAAAAGCAATTAGACTTAAAGGGAACGGATTTTTGGGTTCGAGAACATAGGCGTCTTAGAAATTCCGTGATCATTCTTGGATCGATCTTTGGGGGCTGGTTCATTTTTGCTCTTCCTGCAGTACTCCGTCAGAGTTTTGGATG
>JAZSAO010000512.1:0-14822 GCA_045601945.1 Faecousia sp.
GGCGACGCCTCTACCTTTAAACTGCTCTTCTCCGCGAAAGCCGGCATTACTGGGATGGGCACCCGTCGCCAGTAATAACCCAAAGCAGCGGAAATCCCCGGCGGTGGTTTTTACCGTCTTTACAGTTTCGGACAAATCGAAGCCTGTAACCTCTGCCTGTAAATATTCTCCCCCAAAATGCCTTCCCTGTTTTTCCATGATTTCCGTCAGTTCACTGCCACTGATTCTGATAATACCGGGATAGTTTACCACTTCTTCCGTAATGGCAATCTGACCGCCAAATCGGTCTCTCTCCACTACCAACACGCGATATCGCGCCCGTGCCAAGTACAGTGCGGCGGTAAGGCCTGCAGGCCCCCCACCTACCACGATCACATCATAAAAATTCTCCATTAAAGCTGTCCAACCAAGTCCAAGCTGGGCTTCAAGGTTTCCTCACCGGGCTTCCAGTTTGCAGGACAAACCTGATCCCCGTGAGCGTGAACAAACTGACAAGCCTGTACTTTTCTCAGGAGTTCCTCTGCATTTCTGCCCACATTGCCTGCGGTAACTTCATATCCCACGATTTTACCCTCAGGATTAACAATAAACGTGCCTCGTTCCGCAAGACCGTCTGCGGCAATTAAAACCTCAAAATCCTTAGAGATCTCATGAGTAGGGTCTGCCAACATAGGATAGTTAATTTTCTTGATTCGGGGAGAAGCATCATGCCATGCCTTGTGGACAAAGTGGGTGTCTGTAGATACAGAGTAAACCTCACAGCCGATGCTGCGGAACTGCTCATATTTCTCCGCCAGGTCTTCTAATTCCGTTGGGCAGATAAAGGTGAAATCTGCGGGATAAAAGAAAAACACGCTCCATTTTCCCAAAACATCCTCTTTACTTACAAACTTAAACTCATTTTCGTGATATGCATAAGTGCGAAATTCAGAAATTTCCTTATTGATCATTGACATCTTTACTTCCTCCATAAATCATGTTGATTACAAAATGCGTATACGCCTCGAACCGCATCTCCCTCACAGAGAGAGAATTTCGCCCTTGGCTTATCCCAAGGCTCCAAGTGAGCATATTGGATTCCACGCTCCGTCTCTAAACAGATCCACTGGATATAGTGTTCTTCTGTCATAGGGTGTTCCGCTGTTCCTACGGTCACATGGACAATGTTCTCTTCCACGTGATATACAGGAATATGCTTTTCCCCAGACGCTTCTCTTGTACCCGGCAAGAGTTCCTCCATTTCCTCCCCGCAACAATAAATCGGGATGCCTTTGTTCCGGATCACGGCTACAATATTCCCACAATGGCGACAAATCAAAAATTGCTGTTTCATACCATTCCCTCCTTTTGAATAACATGCGCTGTTTTTTTGGATCCACAGTCAAAGTATGCCCGATTTTTCATCTATAATACGAAAAAAATCGGTCATACTACAGGTAAAAGGATGTGAAAAAATGACACAAGCAAATGCATACAAAAAAGGATTCATCCCCTATGCTTTGGGAGCGTTTTTGATCGGCATCGTCGGTGGCTTTTCCTCGGTCTTGGGGCCGTCCTTTACCCAAGATATCGGTATATCCTATAATAACACCACTTGGACAGCCTTGGCGCAGGCTATGTCCACCGCCTCCTTTGCACCCATTTTAGGAAAAGCGGGAGATCGGTTCGGCAAAAGAACTGCTCTTCTCCTTGGAATCGCTGTTTTTACCCTCGGTAACCTCCTATCTACGATGGCAAACTCTCTGGTTTTTATGATGATTGCAAGATTTATCGTAGGCATAGGAACCGCCGCCATCAGTCCGGCGATCCTTGCCTATATCGCAGCGGAATTTCCCCGTGACAAAGTTGCAAAGGGCTTCGCCCTGTACATGCTCCTTTCCAGCGCCTCCGTAATCTTGGGGCCAAGTCTTGGAGGGATCCTTGTAGCTACCTATGGGTGGCGGTTTATGGTATGGGTCTGCGTCGGAATCTGTGTTTTGGTTTTAGCCGCGTGCATTTGCACCTCTCAAAAAGAATCTCCTGTAACAGTCCCTTCTGAGCCATTTGACTTATTCGGCGCAGTTGCCATATTCCTATTCTTCAGTCTCGTGCTTTGCATTCCTTCCTTTGGTCAGAATTTCGGATGGTCATCTGTCCCATTTCTGGCCGTTCTCGGAGCCTGCTTAATCTGTTTGCTCCTTCTGATCCGGATAGAGCAAAACGCTTCCCGTCCCATTTTATCCGCCGACTTTATGAAGCGGAAAGCCTTTATCCTCAGTATTCTTGCCCTATTTCTGACCCAAGGACTCATGCAGGCAAATATGACAAACACCGTGGTGTTCGTAAATTACGCTTTTCCGGAAAACACCCAAGTCTCAGGCTATGCCATTTCCATTATGTATATCGGTATGTCCTTGGGTTCCATCCTTTTAGGTCCTCTTGCAGACAAATTTTCTCCCAAGCGGGTCCTTGTAGGTTCTCTCTTAATTACCGGCATCGGGTGCAGTCTTCTGCTAATTCTTTCCGCAACCTCCTCTATACTCCCGCTTATGGTATCCTTAGGAATTCTGGGCTTTGGTTTAGGGGCAAACGGAACTGTATTTATGAAGGTCTGCCTTTCCGGCATCCCCCCGGAAACCGTTGGGAGCGGAACAGGAACCTATGGATTGTTCCGAGATTTGGCGGCCCCTTTCGGAGTCGCTGTCTTTGTTCCCTTATTTACCAATCGGATCACGGGAACAATCGCAGAAGGCGTATCGGAATCGGCAGCAGCAGTTTCCTCTATGCATTTTTTAGCCATATGTGAACTAATTTGCGTGGTGGCAGGCATTGTAGCCGTACTGTTTTTGCCACAGGCAGACAGAAGAAAGGAGTATCATCGTGAGATTAAAGGATAAAACCATTCTCGTTACCGCATCCACACGTGGGATCGGACTGTCCATTGTGAAAAAATGTGCCATAGAGGGCACCAAAGTGTATATGGCCGCGCGAAACATGGATCTTGCCCGTGAAATCGCAGACTCAATGAACGCATAGGGATACAATGTAACCCCCGTTTTCCACGATGCCACAAAAACGGAAACCTACGGTTCCATGGTGGAAGAAGTCCACACCGAAATCAAGAGATAATCCTCCAACGAATCGCACCTGAGTGAATTTTAATAAAATAATACGCAGGAGCGTAGCTTCGAACTCATTCGTCAGCTACGCTCCTGTTTTTAACGGTACTTGAACAGATATAGGCTCTTCCGATTTTGCCGCAATGTATGCACCAAACTGACGGGCGATTTTTTCATCCTCCAAATCAGGACGTCCTGCTGCAACAGACCGTATAATAGAGTGTTCCGCAATAAAGGCCGCAGCCGCAACCACACAAAAGCCTTGCGCTTCCAACGCATTTTTAGTTTCTAATAAAGCATCGTCAAATTCCCGATTCCCATAGACCACAACAGCAACCGCCTTGTGTCCTCGACCTTTAATAGCAGACAAACGTGTCAGCGCAATCTGAGGCACACGACCCGCATAGACAGGAAGCACTGCCATTAGAGCCTCCCCTTCTCCCATAGTAAGTTCAGGAATATCCTTTGTAAGATCCACATCCGCAACAGGACTGCCGAAGCCCGCTGCGATCCCGTCTGCCACCTTCTTTGTTCCACCGGTAGGGCTAAAGTGCGCAACGATCCATTTTGTGATATTCATCGTATTTCCTCCGTTCAAATTTCTCCGTTATATTACTATAACGCAGTATATCACAGCCATCGGAAATATGCAACCTTCATAGAAAAACTAAAGTTCCATTTTGAATGATTTTAATTGACATACACGGGGATATGTGATAAAATTTATGGTGAAATCTTATTCGAAAAATTCACCAATGTAAGCAAAGTGTTTTGAATTGAGGTAGTAATATATGGTCATTAAAGTAGCAGTCATTGAGACAGATTCCAGATTTCTGGATCGCCTGACAACAGTTTTTTCTAAAAATTATGCCGACAAAATTGAGATCTATCCCTTTATGGATCCGGAGATTGCGCTCTCTACTTCGCAATTTGTAAAACCAAATATTCTGATTGCAGATGAATCTATTCGTCTCCCCCAAAAGTCCCTTCCTGCAGATTGCGCCTTAGCCTATTTTGTTAGTTCCGTCAGCACAGATCAAGTAGACGGACACAGAGCCATTTGCAGATTCCAGCGTGCCGAACTGATCTACAAGCAGATCATGGGCATCCTATCTGACGAAGCCGGTTCCGCCGCATACAAGGATGTAAAAAATTCAGAAACGAAAATTATCACATTTACATCCCCTGTCGGTGGCGTAGGCGTATCCACCACTGCCGCTGCATTTGCCATGAGAATTGCCTCCCAAGGTCGCAAAGTTCTGTATTTGGATCTGGATCCCTATAGCTGTCCCGGTCTATACTTCCGCGGAGATGGCGAGTATACCTTAGGAGATGTTCTGGACACTCTGGTGCACAAAAACGGAAATCTGACCGAATTGCTTGTTAACGCAAGCAGAAGAGACCTAAGAGGTGTTTCCTTCTTCTGTGAATCCGCCCCTTCCACGGTTTATCCTCCCCTAACGCCCGAGTCTATTTCCAGACTGTTGCGAGAATTACGAATCATTGCTGCATTCGACTACATCGTCGTAGATATTCCTTTCTCTCTGTTCCTGCAACAAGAAGACCTTTGGGCCAGATCTTCGGCTGTTGTCCTTATGACTGATACAACCGAACAGTCACAATCTAAACTCACTCGCGGATATTTTACACTTATCCAGGAAACAAAGAAAAATGAATCCGTCTTAGATTCCGAGTTATATTTACTCACCACCAAGTGTAACGCTTTCCCTATGGGGCACCACGATTGGTCTGATCTTCAGGACTTAGGACATATTCCTTTTATCGCCGAAATCGATACCCAGACCCGACTTGCCTCCATTGCATCCCTCCCCATATTCGACGCATTACTTTAATTGCACATACAGGAAATTCACAACTGAGAGGTTTGACATATGAATTTTATCATAGAACAATATGAAAACAGATCATATTTGACCTACCCCCTTTCTGCAAAAGCAGGCACTGACCCGATGTTGACAGGAATGCTCCTGAATAATCGCATCTCCGGCTTTGCCCCATTCAGTATCCGAACCAACGGAGATAAGCAATCTCTTTGCTATGACATCCATGAACTGCGCTCCATGAAAGAGATCTTTGCAGAACCCATCTCTCGCCACACACTGCTAAATACATTCGACGAGATCCTTGCCGCATTGGAAACGGCACAGGATTACATGATCGAATCCTCTTCCGTCGTTTTGGATCCGCAATATGTATTCTTAAATCCCACTCATTTTTCCACAGCTTTGATTTGCCTCCCCTTGATGGAATACCAAAACGGAAACGATGAAAAAAGCTTCTTTAAGAGCATCATGTTCAATGCAACCTTCGACTACAACGAACCCTGTGATCATGTTGCAAGGATCATGAATTATCTCAACGGATCTGAATTTGTTTCCGCTGACTTCCGGAAGCTTCTCGGCGAATTAGGTGCCAACCGGTCCTCTGCCGAAAAAACACCCGTTCCCCAAGCAGATCCCTTCTTTGATTTCGATGCTTTCCTTCAGGCAGGGCCGGAACCGCAAGCAATACCCGAACTCCCCACTGCCCCCGCTCATAAAACAACTATGGAAGAAGCAGATGCTATTTTTTCCGCAGCGCTGCTCCGGACCTATCCTTCCGAAGGAGAAAAGGAACAAAAACCACAACAGATAAACCTTATTCCGGAGCCTGCCAATTACAACAACGACAGTTCCGTTACTGTCGCTGACAGTCCCCTTTCTATTGCTGAACAGCTTCTTTCCGCCGCATTGACCGCAGATCCCTCCTCTCAAAAGAAAGTCGACGAACCCACAACAGCAACCCCATCCCTCCAAAAGAAAGCCGACGAACCCACAATAGCAGAACCTGCAATGTCTTCTGTCTCACCCGAGGAAAGCGGAAATTCCGCAAGATCTCGCAGATCCAGAGCACGGCGCGAATCCCGTGAGTCGCATTCCGCACAGGCTCCCGTATCGACACAGGATCCTCCCAAGGCTCCGAAGCCCGACGTTTCCACCTCTTTTGATTTCTTGGATGACTTTGCTGTATCCGGCAACATTCGGAAAACCGACGCTATGAAAGCGGCTGATGACATTCTTTCTGCCTTGACTCTTCCGACCAAAGGTACCAAGGATGTTCCTGCTTTTGATCCTTTTGCTGACTATACTCCCACCAAGGATGTGGAATCTCCGGAAATCGCAGAAGACAGCTTTTCCGATTTCACTACTCCCATCGTCCGATCTCGTAAAAAAGACGGCACCTCGACCCCCAAGCAAACCACCGCAAGTCGAAAAAAAGAATCCTCTTCCGCGCCTTCCCAAAAGGAGGATCCCGTTGAAATGTCTTTTGATTTCTCTATGCCGTCTAAGAAACCGGTAGCTGCAACAGATGCCATGAAAGTTGCAGACGATCTTCTCTCGGCAGCCTTGGCCGGTGCCACCCTCGCTCCTGTTGATATTCCTGCTAAGGAACCTGTCAAAGCAAGTACCTCCACTCCGGTTTCCCCCGTTTCACCTGCCAAAGTTCCGGAAAGAAGTTCTTCCTATAACTTAGAAGATTTCTCCACTTCCCCCATGAAAAAGACTCGTGCCATGATGGAAGCAGAAGCTATATTGGATTCTTTGGATCTCTTCGCTGCTGTTCCCGACCTTCCTCAGTCTCCTGCAATGAACAAAGGAAACAGCACCCCTGCCTCCCTTCGTAAGGAAGAACCCCCCGCTCAGCAAGAACCTGCACATAAGGGAGGCTTCTTCTCCACATTACGAAGAAAAGAAGTATCCCCCGCTCCCGTCCCCCAGACTCCCTCTCAGCCCGTGATCCCTTATTTCGGCTCCGACGGTGAAACAACGATCCTGAATGTTTCCCAACAGATGGCCAAACCCTCCGCCCCCTATTTGGTTCGATCCTCCAATCAGGAAACCGTCATTCTTTCCAAGCCGGTTTTCCGCATAGGAAAGGATCGAGATTTTACGGATTACTGCATCTGTGACAACTCCGCTGTCAGCCGCCGCCATGCAAACCTTCTTGTACGAAACGGTGATGTGTTTATCATTGATACGAATTCTACCAACCACACTTTCGTTAATGGCGTTATGATTCGCAACAACACAGAGGTAAAACTGACCCACGGGGATGAGATCCGTCTTGCTAACGAAGACTTTATGCTTTATTGCGCAGGTACTTTTTAATTCCCCTTTTTATCAACCTTTTTAAAGAATCACAGGATTCTTAAAATCCGAAGAAAGATGGAATCTCCATGAATTTCTACACATCCGCAGCAACAGATACCGGATTGGTCAAAAAAACCAATCAAGACAGCTACTGTGTCAGATCCTACCAAACTGCCCAAGGCCCTATGGTCTTTGCCATTCTTTGTGATGGAATGGGTGGCTTAGCAAAAGGAGAGGTCGCCAGTGCTTCTGTTATCAACGCATATTTAAATTGGACGGAAAACAGGCTCCCTGCGCTATGTTCCGCACCTCTTAATGCCGAGGACATCCGCAAGGATTGGATCAAGCTATCTGTCCAATATAATGAAAAAATCAAATATTACGGTTCCTGCTGCGGTGTAGCCATGGGAACTACCTTGACTGCGATCCTGCTCACAGAGAATACATACTATGTGATCAACGTAGGTGATTCCAGAACCTATGAGTTAAAAGAAACTCTGCGACAAATCACCAAAGATCACAGTTTCGTTGCCCGCGAAATAGAATTGGGGCGCATGACTGTTGAAGAAGCTAAGGTCGATCCTCGGAGAAATGTTCTGCTGCAATGCATCGGTGCTTCCGACGCAGTAGTGCCTGATTTCTTCACAGGTGCAACTCAACGGGATGCCGTTTATTTCCTATGCAGTGATGGCTTCCGTCATGAAATCACGGCACAAGAGATCGCCACTGCTCTTCGCCCTACCGATATGATCAGCGAGGATTTAATTGAGCAGCGGTTAAGAGAACTCATTGAATTAAACAAAGCACGTCACGAACGGGATAACATTTCCGTCGTTGCCGTTCGCACTTACTAAGTCATCTGGAGGGATCATATGTTAAAAATCGGATCACTTGTTGATGGCAAGTATAAAATTCTGAGTGAAATCGGCCGAGGCGGTATGAGCGTAGTCTATATGGCCATTAATGAAAAGGCCAACAAGACTTGGGCCGTTAAAGAAGTCCGCAAGGACGGTCGTATGGATTTCAACGTTGTCCGTCAGGGGCTTTTAGCCGAAATCGACACTCTGAAAAGACTCAGTCACCCTAACCTACCCAGTATCGTAGATCTAATTGAAGACGAAAGCAGTTTTATCATTGTTATGGACTACATCGAAGGTCGCTCTCTGGATAAGATCATTGCAGAATCCGGAGCCCAAGCAGAAGCCCTTGTTGTAGAGTGGGCCAAACAGTTATGTGATGTTTTGGGTTATTTGCATTCTCAGAAGCCGCCCATTATTTACCGTGACATGAAACCCGCCAATGTCATGCTAAAGCCCAACGGCTCTATCATGGTCATTGATTTCGGCACAGCCAAGAATTACGAGATCGAATATGGCGAAACAACCGGAATCGGTACCATTGGCTACGCCGCTCCCGAGCAGTATATCGGCAGTGGATTAGGGCGTACCGATGGGCGTACCGATATCTATTGTCTTGGGATCACACTTTATTATTTATTAACTAATATTGATCCCTGCAAAAATCTTATCAGTGACAAATCTGTCCGAATCATAAATCCTGCACTGTCTCATGGTTTGGATTCTATTATTCAAAAATGCACCCAATTCCAACCTACAGATCGTTATCAATCCTGTGCAGAATTGATGTATGATCTGGAGAACTACAACGCATTGGAACCCATACATAAAAAGAAACAAAAAAACAAACTGTCTTTGTTCTTTGTCACTGTGTTCATGTCTATCCTTTTGGCAGTAGGCGGTATCCTTTTCGGTGCCGCTGCAAAATCCAAGGCTTCTGACAACTATGACCAAAAACTGTATGAAGCCTCCAAAACCGCTGACTATGGAGAAAAGATAGAAATCTACGAAGATTGCATTTCCATTCCCAATAAAGCCGGGCAAACAGATGCATATCTGGCATTGATCAAAACTTTCAAAGAAAACGATGCGTTGTTCACGGTAGACGAAGCCGGTCTATTGGAAAAACTGATTAAGAACAACAAGGCCGAACTCCAGGCTGATCCTGCAGCCTATACAGAACTGTGCTTTGAAACCGGCAAGCTGTTTTGGTATTACTATAGCTACGGTGATGGCAGTGACAATCAGCTGACCCGTGCAAAGAGTTCCATTCCATGGTTCCAAGACGTTCTGGACAACGCTCCCGATGAATACGAAAATCTCGGCATGGCAAGAGTTTATGCAAATGTCGGTATCTTCTATCGTGATATTACGACAAATATCACAGAAGCCAGTGATAAGGGGCAATATGCTCCTTTATTTGACAATCTCAAAGAACTTCTGTTTACCGTCGCAGCAGATGAGACAGAAAAGGAGATCGTTCGGTTGGAAATGCTGGAAATGGCTCGCAGTGCCTTACAGCAATATGCAACTAAATTCAAATTAGATAGCATTCCAAAAGATGAACTGATCCAAATGCACAGTTCCATTTCATCAATCGTTCATACAATCAGTCCCGCTGCAGACACCACTGAGGAGAAAAAAGATCTGATTTTAACACTTCTCCCCGATACCTTAAAAGCCATTGACACAGCTTATGGCACAAAGAAGGGAGGCTGAGCAACTTGGGTGTTGAATTACTGCAAATTCTTTCCTTAGTTTCTTATATCCTTGCAGGTCTCTTGTTCTTGGTTTCCGGTTTCCTATTCTTCTACCTAAAGGTCCCCGCCTTGTGGGGTGAGGTTACCGGCCGTACCGCAAGGAAGGCTATTCGTACTATGCAGTGGAAAGGTGAGGATGCCTCCCCTAAGGTCAATTCCTCTAATTCCACAGCCCCCTCCCCTGTTGCAAAGAATACGAATGCAACCCAATCTCAATCCGAAAGGTCTCAGGACGAGGTTCCGACACCAAAAGAAAGGCTTCCTTTGGTCGCATCGGAACAGAAGCCCCCTCTGAAAGCCGCCCCCACTCCCCCTGTCAAAGAGGTGGAAGCTTCCACAGAAGACCATTCCGGAAAAACCGGTGAACTTCCCTCTGCAGATGCGCAGTTTGCAGAAGATGTCGTTGCGCTTTCTGAAAATGGAGAAACCACTAATCTTCCCGTTGTCGGGCAAACAGATATTTTATCTCATGGAGAAATCGGACAAACGGAGATCCTCTCCAAAGCAATTGCAAATGTTACAGATTCCGCATCCCACTCTGACATAGGAGAAACTGCTGTGCTGAGTGCTACCGCATACAACGAATTTGTCGCTCGTTCCACCGGCGAGTTGCCGCAATGTAACGAAACAACCCTATTGGGTCAGGCTCAGTGTGAAACCCAAAGCAAAGCAGCGGATGTTTTCTTCGTCATGGTAAAAGAACTTGCCTTTACAGATAGCACGGAGATTATTGAATGAGAGAAGTAAACCGAACTGCATTCCGATCCAAAAGGATCCTACATTCACAAGGCAAACTGATCATTGGATATATATCCTCTCTGATCGTGCTTTCCGCCGCGATCGTGTGTATGCCCACAGATATACTGATTTGGAATCTGAAATCAGGCAGGATATACGGACACAGCATCCTGTTTTGGATCTCTATAGTCTCTGCATCCTTTTTCTTCACTCGTTTTAAGAAAGGTAATACGTACTTCAAAAAGTATTTCCCCACGGAGTGTCCCCCTAAAACCTTTTCCCTTTTCCGAAATAAAGGGAGCAAGAATCTTGCTGTTATTACTGCAATCACGTTCCTGCTTTTGCTGATTCTATCCCTCGTTCCAATCAGTACTTTCCCTCGCTTCATTCTGTTTGCAATATGCAGTTTCCTATTGGGATTGTATCTGGGGCTGAACAGCTACGAATATCGCATCTATCATATACACAGCAAGTATACCTATCGCCTTCCAAAAAAGTCTCAAATAAGGAGAGATGAGAATGTTGAAAACCATCAAAGCTAACCTACATCGCATATTGGCCTCCATTATGGTGTTGGTACTCCTTCTGAGTAACCTGCCTATAGGCGGTTTCCGCGTCTCTGCCGCGACAGAAGAATTCCCCAATGCCATGACCATGACCGTTACCAACGGAAGTGCCCCCATCGAAGGAGCCGAAGTTCGAATCTATACCACATCCTTAGGCGAGGATTCCTTTGATCTGACCAAAACAACAGATAAAAATGGTTTGATCGTTCTTGAGGAGATCACACAAATCGCCTTGGAAGCAGAAGAAGCCTTCCCTTTCTATTACATCATTACTGCCGAAGGTTACGAAACTTCGATTAGTGCTGACACCATGAATGCCGATAAAGCCACCATGCACATCGATGTGCCTCTGCAAGAAAAGGAAAAAGCAACTTTGACCGTCGGTCTGACAGGTGGCAAAGCTATCGTTTCCATTAACGGCGAGCAGCGCGGAACAAAAACCACCTATGTCGACAGCACCATGGACGTGGTTGTTACTCCTGCCGAGGGCTACTATATTTCCGCAGTAAAAATCGGTGACGAGAGCGCAGATATCCCTGCAAAAGGTGAATCCTTCCGTTGCAACATTGTCCTTTCACAAGATACATTGATTCTTGTCTCCTTGGTTCGTCAATATACCGTAACCGGAAACCTTTCCGAAGGTGGTACCCTTTATTTGAATGGTTTACAGCAGGACCAACTCACCGCAGATGAGAACACCTCCGTTTCTATGAAGGTCGTTGCCGAAGAGGGCTATCGAATCGACTCCATTTACGTAGGCGAGACCGAAATCCCCGATGTCCTGAATCTGGAGGAATACGGAGGCGAGTTCATTCTGACCGATGATACGGTTATTACCGTAAATTTCATCCACATTTGGACCGTCACCGTAACCCACAAAGGAAACGGTATCGTTGAAGTCGATCCTTCTGCCGAAGGTGGTTCCGTTACCGTTCTCTCCGGCACTACTGTTAAAATCACTGCAACCCCCAACGAAGGTTGTCGCGTATCCGGCGTCACGATCAATGGTTTGTCCGACAATACCGTTACCGGTGAAAATGATTCCGACTACTACAAAGAATTGATCGCCGACCGCGAGTATACCGTTGAAGTTACTTTTGCCCCCAACGTCTATAAGATCACTGCGAAAAACACTGCAAACGGAACCATTATCACCGAAGCAAGCACCGTAGAGTATGGCGGAAACGTAAAAGTATATCTCACCCCCCTCGACGGTTATACCGTGGACACCGTTAAGGTCAACGGACAAAGTGTAGAAGTTCTGTCAGAAGAAGAAAACAGTATTTCTTTCCTGATCAGCGATATTATCACCCATCAGGAAATCGAAGCTACTTTCAAACCCATTGCTGTTGCAAACATTAAATATCTGGATATTGACGTTTCCGCATCACTTCGCATTGATGCAGATGCACGACTCTATGTCGTGAAAGACGGCGATGCCATCCTGTTCACCACCTCTGCTAAGAAAATCCGTATCTACGACAGCAATAATAATATCATTGCTACCGGGGATGGGAACACCCCTGTTGCGGTGGGATTTTCTACCACAGTTACCCGTGTAGGCCTGTTTTACAAAGACGAAAACGAATTTTTTGCCCACTGGCACTATTCTAATATCGATCCTCTGAAGATCGTAGTAGACAAAGGTGACAATGTAAAAGCCTCCCTCGTTCCTGCATTCCAGCCCAATACCTATGGGTATTATAACAGAAACATTCCTTTCACCGTTCAAGCAGAAGACACCGGAGACTATTCCGGTATCCGTTTGATTGAAGCATGGATCACTTGTAATGGTGTGAAAGGTTCTGTACAAACACTTTACAGCTACGATGGTGGCGAGATCCTTCCTGTTTTTTCTTCTAACGAAGCTTTCGTTGTAGATGCCGCTTCTAACAGCAGTAATGATGTAACCGTCACCCTCCGTGTTGTAGACCGTGCAGGAAACGAAACCATTGCAAAAAAATCTTTAAAAATCGGCGTAGAAGTCCCCTCTGTAGAACTGAGCATTACCGGCACACAGAGTCCTGCCGCTCTCCCCGGCTATTACAACAGTCACAGAGTTTTGACCATTCTGGTAAAAGATCGCGCAGATACCTTCTCCGGCGACTCCATTGCACAAAACATGAAACTCTACCACAATGGGGAACTTGTTACGATCACCCCCGCTTCCATTGCATGGACTCACGACGGTGATCTTCATACCGGCACTTATACGTTCTCTCAGGACGGTCTCTACAGTTGGAGTTTGTCTTATACCAACAAGGCCGGAAACTCTGCCACCGCAATCATTGCTCCCACAGATCGGGATATTTATGAATTCACTGTGGATACAGAAAATCCCTACGACCTGACTATCAACTACGAGCCCAGCTTTATGGACAGCCTCTTAGAAGGTATCACCTTCGGCTTCTACCGTGCCCCCGTGAAAGTCATTCTCACAGCGAAAGATCGTACTGCGGGATTGGAATCCTTTACCTACTCCTATACTGCAGAAGAAAACAGTTCTGCACTTAACAGTGGCATGGAAAAGGTCCTGATCTCCCCACAGGAATTAGATTATAGTGGCAATCAAGCTACTGCACATTTTACCATTCCTCCCCAGTTCCGTGGCAAAGTCAGCTTTACCGCAACCGATAAGGCCGGCCATTCCACCACGCTGACTGATGAAGCCCATGTTCTCGTTGTAGATACGATTGCGCCCGGTATTACCGTAGAATATGATAATACTCCTGCGGAAAACACCTCCTATTACGGAAACGCAAGAACCGCTAATATCCGTATTGATGAGGCTAATTTCTTTGCTCAGGATCTGGAAGACGGCTATCTCGTCCTAACTGTCACAAAAAAGTTGGCAGACGGCTCTGTTCGAGAAGAGTTTTGGAAGCCCACCTTTACTAAAGACGGTAGTTCCTATGTGGCTCAAATCACCTTCGCAGAGGATGCCGATTACACCTTTGATATCCGCTATTCCGATCGATCCGGGAATATCTACGACAACTACCCGGCAGACAGCTTTACCGTAGACCTGATTAACCCTGAGATCCAAGTATCCTTCGATAACAATACTGCTATCAACAGCAACCATTTCATGGATCACAGAACCGCAACCATTACCATCGTTGAGCATAATTTCCGCGCTTCCGATGTGCTCTGCACCGTAATGCAAAACGGTACTGTTGCCGACCACTTCTCAGCTTATTTACAGTCAGAGGAAAACTGGATCCATAATGGAGACGTTCATACCGCAAGAATCCTGTTTACCGGTGGCATTTATACCTTCGATATCAGCTACACGGATCTGGCAGGGCACAAAAATACATCTGTTGTTTACGGTGATTCCGTAGCCCCCCAAAGCTTCGTGGTTGATACCGGCGCCCCTGAGAATTTGAAGATCACATATGCACCTGCTTTTATGGCCAGTGTTCTGGAGTCTGTAACCTTCGGGTTCTATAAAGCACCTGTTGAAGTTACCATTGAGGCTACAGACTTTACTGCCGGTGTAGATTTCTTCACTTACTCCTATAGCCTGCAGGAGAATATCAGCGATGTTAACAGCGGAGCAACAGATATTGTCATTTCCTCCGAAAACATCACCTACGAAGGTGCTCGCGCCTACGCAACCTTTGTCATTCCTGCCCAGTTCAGAGGCTAT
>JAZSAO010000513.1:0-3984 GCA_045601945.1 Faecousia sp.
TCGTAAACGGTCTTTCCGATTTTCTTGGACAGGGAAATTCTTCTGGGAATAGATGCAACCGGCACCGGCTCAGTTGCTTTTTGATCGTTTGTGATGGCATATTCCTGCAAGTCGATAGGGCGAGAATCATCGACCCGTCCCATGCCCTTGATTGCAAGGATATCTTGAAAGTTGATTTTCTGAATCATAGATTCACCTTACCTTTCGTCTCGATTCCGCTGGCGAATCAAATACTTGTGGTAATACTCACAGGCTTTCATTACGAAGTCCTCTGCTTGCTTCGCATCCCCTTTGGGGACGAATTTTCGCAGTCGCTCCATAGGGACCTTAAACATTTCTCGTTGGTTAGCTTTTTCTTCTTTCATAATAGCTTCAAGCACATCGCCGGAAAGCTCTCCTTCACGACTGAGCTTTTTCAAACGGCAAGCTTGAGAAAGGGATGGTGTGCAATCTTGCATTTCCATCTGCTCCAACAAAGAATACTGCTCTTCTTCGGTAAGATAAGAAAGCTCTACTGCGGGGGTGAAGGCAATTCGTCCCTCATCTACATATTGCAGAATTTCGGGGATCAGGTTGGTGAGGCGGATGTAGCGTTTTATTGTATCCTTGCTTGTACCTGCATCTGATGCAATTTGTTCAGTGGCTAACTTCGGTGCAACTTGCACCGAAGTTAAATCGGTTCTGAGCCCTTGGTGTGCTAATGCTTCTGCCTTTAGCTTATAGGCAAAGGCTTTCTCCGAAGGGAGAATATGTTCTCTATGCAGATTACTGTCTACTAAGGCAATGGCTGCAGCGTTACGAGCCAGAGAAACAACACAGGCAGGGACTTCCGTAATCCCTGCCTTTTGGCTTGCCATGATCCGTCTGTGACCGGATATGATCTCATATTCATCTGTTGTATTCTCCTTGGGTCGGACAATGATAGGGGACAAAATTCCGTTCATTCGGATGCTTTCTGCAAGGAGTTCCATTTCTTCGTTGTCCTGTACCTTATAGGGGTGATTCTCAAAGGGATGCAACTTCCCGATGGGAATCATTTTCTGTGTTTGGTTCATTGTTAATACCTTGTCCTTTCGTTTTGATTTCTCTGAGGAAGGTTCAAAGCCTTTCGCTCCTGTGCTTCCTCCTGTTGTAATAATTCTCTGATTTTGGGCGAGCGTTCCGCAATCCGCAGGGTGCTCTCGAATTGCTTTCTCAGCGGCGTGATTTGCTTGGTGATCTCCTTAGCTTGTTGCTTTAACTCCGCTAAAATCTCTGGTGTCTTGGCTCTACGGATCTTTAAGCGAAGTTTGTAGCGTTCCTGCTCCAACGCAGATATCTGTTCTTGTAAGCTGTTTCGGAATTTCAGCAGATCCTCAGTAGTATTGATTTTGTTTTGGGCCAAAAGAGTAACATCTTCGGTGTATTGATCCAGTTTTACAAGCTCTTCTCGCAGAGTTAAAAACAGAGGGCGAAAACATTTTTCTTTGCTTGTGTCTTTTTTGTATGCCTGCAACAGTGCAACAACTACTTCATATAACATAAGCAGAGTATACTCGCCAACAGAGATCGGTATATGCTTCGTAACCTCCAACAGGGGTGTCCGCTTCTTTTGCGGAGGTCTGAAAACATACAGCTCCGGATCATATTGGTTCGCCACAAGTCTTTCTCGAATGTTTTCACTGGAGTACTGTTCGCCTAAGGAACTGAGTCGAACCGGTCTCTTCCATCCCTCTGCAGTAATCGACACATGGGCATAGTTGGAATCTCGAACGATCTTGTATCCAAGAGTCTCCAAGTAACATAACAACTCACGTTCTGTGCAGCATTTGGAGAGTGTTTCGTCCAAATCTGCCTGCAACATTTGACGGTGAGTCATCCCGGATTTTCTTGCCCAATACTCCTTCTTATTTCCGTAAAAGTGGGTAAAGGGAATCACGGATTTCCTGTGTGCTTTGCAGACCGCATCGGATATCTCCCTCAGTTTGATATGATCCCTGATATGGTTCTCAAACTTTCTACCCGTTTTGAAGGATACTGAGTTCACAACGAAATGATTATGAATATTGTCTGTGTTCAGGTGAGTGGTAACAAGGATTTCATACTCGCTGCCCCACATTCTATCTGCGGTTTCCTTGCCAATTTTATGTGCCTCTTCCGGTGTGACCTCTCCCGTTTTGAAGCTCTGAAATCCATGATAGGCGACATTTCCGCCCAACTTCCCGAAGCGTTTCTTGGTTGTCATCATGCACTCATAGGCTCGTTGCTCGATGCAGTTGATCCCGGTCACATACATGGTTTGATCTGTTTTGTCTTTGTTCCCGGCATAACGGAGAGCTGCCCACAAATCATCGTCAACATATTTCCGATCCGTGGTTTTGTCGGGGTTCTCTGCATAAGCCAATACTTCCTTTAATCGTGATTTGACAGGCCAGAATCCTGTACTTGCCATTCCCTCATCTCCTCTACAATTTCTTGTTTGCTCTGCTTGGTGGGCTCAATCAGTTGGGCATAGATGTTATCAAATAGCTTCAAAGCTTCCTCTTCTACCTTGGGAGTAAGAGCCGCTTTGATCAGTTTCTTCAAATCCCTCATGAAATAGAAAAAGGCTTCAGGAGGTGCCGCTTTCACGGCATATCCCAAAGCCCTTTTTCGCAGATATTCAGAAGTGGAAATCTTGCATTTCTTCGCAATGCCGATGATCTTTTCCTTCTCCGCTGGAGAAACCCGAAAATCCATCCGGCAGATTCTTTCATTTTTGTTCTTATTCATAAATACCTTCTTTCTTGTTTAGACATGCAAGAAGCCGACGAGATCACTCCCATCGGCTTCTTGCAATAATGTTTTTATTCTTCGGGAAGTACATCCCTAATAAATGCTTTGACATCCTCGTACACTTCCTCGAAAGGTGGCTTGTTTACACCGCCTGCAAAACGGAATTTCTCATAGGAGTGTTTCAACTCGTCGCTCTTGTTGAGAAATCCATCAAAGGAATCTAAGACTCTTCCACAATTTTTAAGAGTTTGCAATACCTCAGTTGCATCGAAAGCAAACACCTTGGAAATGTAATGCAGATCCACTACGTCCTTTATTCTGCGGAACACCTTGGGGGAAGAAATGGCTGAAACCTTGTCTGCGATCATCTGGGTAGGAGAAACGCCACGGAAGCGGATGCCTTCCATTTCGTAAATCTTTGTAGGCATAGTGGGTCTGTTTACATCCACATCCATAGTGAACAGCACTTCCTCGGTAGTAGGCTCCGTCAGTTCAAAACCCGCAGATCTACCTTCACCATACATTCTGTACAGACTAACCCGAAGATCAATGCCACTTTTTCGATTGCCTTCTGCAAGGATTCTACCATTTGCTCAGCGGTGGGCAGCCCATCTGTGTTCCAGTTTCCATCAATATCTACAGTGTGCCGAGTATCTTCCGTATAGCCGGCTTCATGAAGACAAGCCTTCAGAACCATAGAACCCTTGAAGCTGATGGGAATGCCGCTGTCATAGATAGCCTTCATCACATCGTACATAAGTTTTTCTTCTGCTGTCATGTGCATAGGATCACCTCTTAACTGCCGTAATAATCAATGGCTTCTTCTGCTAATCGCTCAAACCGATCTTGATACTCAGGAGGGATAGACAGACCTTCAAAGCTGTCTCCGTTGGAATAATAATATCGGCTGACCGCTTCCGTAATGCCTTGCATATCCAAAATGGATTCATTGGCGAAGGCATCGGAGAGTGTCCGGTTAAAGTCGGTGTAAAGGATCCCGTTTCGGTTCTTCACATTGTAGCGGCTGATATGGTTTCCGAGAACCACAACCCCATTAAATTCTGACAGCACATCGTCTCCATACACCCAAACGATATATTCATCACTACGACCACCGAAGCTACCCTGACACATGAGTGCCTGATCCAAAGCGAAAACAACAGATTCTCCCATGCAATCACGGAGAGCCTTGAGCCAAGACAGAGAGCCAATATAGTCGCTCCGCTTGGG
>JAZSAO010000514.1:0-4940 GCA_045601945.1 Faecousia sp.
AAACAGATCCTGACGGTTCTATTTTTTCTGACTTGGACAGCATCTCTTCATGGGCATTGGATTCCGTCCTCCGGTTATACCACGCAGGTATACTTACCGGGTATGCCGAAGATGACGGCTCCACCACATTCCGTCCCCAAGCAACAGCAACCCGCGCTCAGTGTGCCGCCGTGTTCTGCCGAATCAGTGATGCGCTGATCCGTTCCGAGATCCCCCCTGTTGCTGCAGAGGAGGTTGTTTTAAATAAAGAAGAAGTTACCCTTTCTGAGGGTTATTCCTTCCGTCTGGTTGCAACAACAAAACCGGATAACATTCCCATTCTTTGGCGAAGTTCCGATTCCGACATCGTAACCGTAGATCAGGAAGGACTGGTTACCTTTGTTTCTCCCGGATATACACAGGTTTACGTATATACTCGCGACGGTCTTTATGATTTCTGCAATTTTATTTGTGAAGAACCTACAGATGAGGATGATGAGAACACCGGTAACGAAGATACCGGTAATGAAGATACCGGCAACGAAGACACCGATAACGATAATACCGGAAACGAAGATACCGGCGACAACAATACCGGCAGCGACAATACTCAGGACGAGCCTAAACCCAACCTCCCCAATGCTAATTTCACCAAAGAAGAAAAGTGCATCTTCATGTTCGGTGAATCCGTAAAAGATCCCCGTCTATACTATGCCACCGCTGCAGAAGCTGAAGCCGATATGGTAAAAGTCGATATCCAAGCATGGTATCTAAAATCCAACGGTGAAAAAGTTCCCAAAACATGGACTTTAACCGTTCACAAGAATCTTGCAGAAACCGTAAAGGCTATTTTCGAAGATATTTTTAACGGCCCCGAGCAGTTCCCCATTCACCAAATCTACTGCTATAGTTGGTCCGGAAAGTCCGAGCACACCATCGGTTCTGCCATTGATATCAACTGGGATGAGAACTATTACTGCGATCCCAGCGGCAACGCTCTGGTGGGAAACTTCTGGAAGCCCGGCGAAAATCCCTATTCCATCACCCCCGGCGGAGATGTAGCCACCGCATTCAATAAATATGGCTATATTTGGGGCATCAACTGGAACAGCGGTTATAAAGACTATATGCATTTCTCTTTCTTCGGAACTTAATTGCTTCTTCTCAGTTTCACAAGCCTTGGCATTTACCCTAAATTCTGTCCATATGTTCATTTTACACTATTATGGATATATTAAAACGGAGGTAGCATACTATGTATCATACTGAAATGGAACACAATGGTGTAGGCGGAATCTACATCATCGTTAATATTCTTGGAGGAAGGGCCTACATTGGTCAAGCCGTCAATCTTTCCGCCCGTACACACAAGTCGGACCTTGAAAATAATAGAGAGCCAAACATGAAATTGGCTCAAGACTTCGCTGACAATGCAGAACTCATTTTCTTTCCTGTTCTGGTTGGCACAAAAGAATCTGATGCACTCAATTGTTATGAAGCGTTGTATATGACAGTCGTGGAAGATCACGGAGGATTCGAACTACACAACAGCGACAAACAACCTTTAAGAGCGAATCGACGTTTTGAGATTTTAGAGAAAAATGATATTATCATTTCCCAGAACATTTCATGTGGTGGGAATTTCATCGAGCAGGTCAAAAAACAATTTGATGAAGACTTTAAACTCCGATTCGGAGCAACAATGAAGGAGCTGTCCCATGCTGATTCTACCGCACGGGAGGATGCATTGAAACATTATATGCAGGTCAAAGACAAGATCCCCCATACATCAGGTTACTTCACAAAGGATAGCTTCATTAGAAAATACGACATAGAAACAAAAAGCATCAAAGATTTGGACTTAGGGCGAATGATCGTAACCTCTGCAGGTACATATTTGAAAGAAGGCATCGAGGAAATCCTGTCCTACGAAATTCCAGTCACAAAGAATCCTGATCTCGGATACTGTTTATGGACTTTCGGCAATAAAATCAACACACAGTTCGGTCGCCGTTTTTGCAGAGAATGGTGTGAAAAGGACGAAAAAGACATTTACCTTTTGATCCGTTATACCGGCAGCCAAGATCATTCTGAATCAATTGATTATAACCACTTCAATAGAGAGGATTTTAATAATCTGTCAGGATCTGAGAAAAAGCTGCTTTTGGGTAAAAATTGCACTGAAGAAGACATAGCCCAACTCAACATTCCCAAAGAAATCAATTCCACAGGCACATCTAAAGCACGCCATGGTTTTGTTATCACAGACTTCTATCTCGTTAAGGAGCATTTTAATTTTACCAGCCTTGTTCCCCAGTTTAACAGCATTGTTAAGACAAAATCCAAAAACCCGGATGTAGTACAAACAAAGTTACCCGGTGGTGGTTATTTGAAATCGGCTACAGACTCCCTGAAAAAGGGCCACTGTGACACCGTATGTCTACAGTTGAAAGAAGGAAATCATGTTGTATTGCCAGAACTGAGTGTGGATGATTCTGATACAACAGACTTCATTCTCGCAAAGCTGGCTGCCCCCTATATCGTGGATATCGTTGAATAATCCGGTATAGATTGTCTTTTGGAAGATTCGTATTTTATATCCTCCGCTCATAAGCAAAGCACCACCAAGCCATGCTCGGCGTGGCGTTATATTACTGCAATTCTGCTAGGATGCCATAGGCAATCAATCGATCTTTTTTCGTATTCAGCAAAAGGGTTCCCCCTGCAAAAAGGCTCATGCCGACAAAAATACCTGCCGCTAAGGCATAGCGATTCAGCCAACCGGTCAAAAGTCGCAACCCAAAATCTCCCACTAAGTATCCGCCTACAACCACCATAGCAGCCAGAACCATAGCTATACGGCTCAGTACCAATGTCCTTTTATATGCGCTATAGGCAGTTTTTGCCTCTCCTTCCCAATCTTGTTTGGCAAGGATCTGCTTGTATCGCTCCGGCTCTCCTGTTTCCATTTCCAGAGCCATCTTGGCAAGGGCCTTTCGGGATGTCTTGGTAGGCTCTTCCAGCGCCCTTCTGATTTCTTCATGCGTCATCGGAAGACCACCTCCATCCCCTTAATGTGCATGGGGCTGATCTGCATCTCTACAGATTGTCCCATCTTACAATCCACTCCGGTCACGTCTACTGCACAGTGGAGGGATCCAATGGCACCAACAACGGGACAGGCCTTGCCGGATACCGTCACATAGTTCCGAGGCCGTTTGATGAGATTCTTCAGTTCCTTCAATCCTCCACGAATACAGTCTACTGCTCGGGAGCGATCCTCTTTACAACTGACCTGAAGACCATTACACCAGCCTACAGGGATAATGGCTATGTCGCTTTCTCTACGACTCTTCCAAAGGGCGCCGTAACCTGTAGAATGTCCCTTGGGAAGATGCCGCACCTCTTCGATTGCAGTCTCTACCTTCCCCAAAGGTCGCAGTTTTGTGGGGAAACTCATTCTCCCCAAAAGGGCAGACCCCAAGCGAACACCGTCTAAATGCATTTCCGGGAATTTTAAAAAAGCACCGGAGTTGCAGCAATGGATCATACCTGTGTCACAGCCTTCCTTTTGCAAGGCGGCAATGACACCTTTGAACTCTGCAAACTGTGTCTTTGTTAAGACATCGTTGCAGAAAGCACAATTAAAATGGGTATAAACGCCTTTGATCCCCAAATTTTTTCCGTTACGGAACAGGGAGAGCATTTCCGTCATTTCGTCGGGACGGAATCCGTAACGCCCCATTCCGGTATCGATCTTTATGTGAACATCTACCGCCCCATCTACAGCGGCATTGATCCGTTCCGCTGCTTCTAAAGAGCCAACTGTCAGGATCACACCTGCTTTCCACATAGCACGGATCTGCTCCGGATCACTGATCTGTCGAAGCATCAGGATCTTTCCTTCCGTGATCCCTTGGCCGCGAATCGCTTCCGCTTCCCAAGGCTCAGTGACACAGAATTTCTCGATTCCCAATGCATACAGTTCCTTGGCAAACCTACCTGCCCCCAAACCGTAGCCATCAGCCTTCACCACTGCCCAAATAGGAGTCTTCCCTGCCTGTTCCTTGAGAATGCGGACATTATGGGCAAGATCCTCCCTCGAAACAACATAGGCACTCATAGTCTCACCCCTTGCGGTTCTTGATACGATAGAGTTTTGCTGCCAGATTCTTATACACTAAGCTGCCCTTTTCCGCAATGAAATACATCAGCTTATTCTGCACATAGTCATATTCCCCAACAAATTCCGTAAAATCACCACCGAAGCCCTTCTTAAACCGATAGAGGCCGTAGTGGGGATTGTCCTCGGAAATATCTCCGGATACACCGCGGAAGTCATAGACGCGGCAGTTATTCTTAATAGCCCACTGCATCATGCTCCACTGAAGGAGATAGTTGGGCATCAAATTCCGATGCTCATTGGAACTGGCACCATAGAGATACCACACCTTATCACCGTAGAGGATCGCAAGAGTACCTGCAATAGGCTGTCCCTCGTGGAATGCCATATACAAACGGCACTTATCCCCTAAGTTATCCAGCATAGCGGAAAAATACTCCGGAGGACGGGTGGCAAAGTTATCGCGAAGACCGGTCTCGATCATAATCCGTGCAAATTCGGGAACCATTTCTTTCCCACACAGACGGATCTCCACACCCTTTTTCACAGCTACACGGATATTATACCGCCACTTTTGGTGGAAATCTGCCATGACTTCTTCTTCGGTACGGCCGTTCAGGTGGAGACGGAATACGTACTTAGGCTGGATAGCCTCAAAGTTCTTGCCGGTGTCACGAGTTTTGAATCCGTGACTTTCCAGCATAGCCGCAAAATCTGTATTAGAAGAAGGTACATCGGGATCGATCTTGATCACATAGGCCTTTTCTTCCTTTGCAAGGGCCTTAGAAGCATTCATCAGTTCCGCAAAGGTCTCCTTATCGGTGAGATCGCATACAGG
>JAZSAO010000515.1:0-3063 GCA_045601945.1 Faecousia sp.
TCACAGCTTTTCTCCCCGGAAATAACCGCCCTCTCCTCCGGACTCCTCTCCCGGCGCTACGCTCTTGTCGTTATCTTTCTTCTTGTCGATTTTTTGTGTCCCTTCGGGACGAACGGGAATGTAAATTTTCGTTTGTCGAACTGTTCACCAAGTTGGTATAGGCCCTTGCCTCTCCAATGGGAGAGGTGCCGCGACTGCGGCGGAGAGGGCAGTAGGCACCTAAAATTTGAAGAAATCTATCGTAGTAGGCACCGTTTTCTGCTCATCATCCTACGGACTCGGTACCTTAGGGGTAATCCCTACTGCCCTCTCCGCCCTTTGGGCACCTCTCCCATTGGAGAGGCAAGGGCTGATTCTGATTTGGTAAACAGGCCGACAAACTGTGATTTGATGGTACAACATGGACATAGCCCTATTTCAATCCGTGGCACCATCGGAAACATACGCACAAAGGATACTCTTTCACTCCCTACATTCTCTACACCAAAAAGGCTCCCTGCCGGAAATCGGCAGGGAGCCTTACCCCTTTATATGGGAATTATGCCTCGTTGGGACGGGTCTTTTTCATAACAATGAAGAATACCGCGATCGTCATCAAGGTCAAGCCAAGGATCGTGTAGATCTGTGTGCCACTGCCACCGGTGCTGGGGAGAACCATACCACGTACGTTTTCCACCGTAACGGTATGTTCATCGGTATGACTGGTAGCATCAATGGTGATCTCGATTGCTTCTGCAGGGAGATTGTAGCCTTCCGGAGCCTGTGTCTCACGGAGATAATAGGTTCCGTAAGCCAAACCGTAGAGGAAAACTTCCCCATCTTTGTTAGAAGTTACGGAGGTGACCTTTTCCCCGGTAAGGGTCTCATTATCAAAGAAGGAGACCTTGACCATGGGAGAATCGAAACCGATCAGGGTAACGATATTTTCACCTGCAGCAACTTCTTCTGCCGTAGCCTTGCGGTAAACCTCGAAAGTCGCACCGGAAAGAAGTTCCGTAGGATCGACGGCATCGGTCTTCAGCAGCTTTGCGCCACCGGTGTATACAACGGGCTTATCGGACTTGCTGGCGAAGTCGAAGTTAACAGAGTTGGTATAATACAAATATGCTTCGTTAGGAATTTCCGTTGCAAGTGTTGCATTGGCGTTGATCTGTGCATCAAAATATACACGGAGCATATAGTCGTCGAAATTGCCATCGCCTACAGCAGCGGCAACTTTTGTCATGCCCAGCTTGGTCAGTGCCATGGAGAAGCTATCGGAAGGAGTGCCCTCAGACAAGGAATCCACATCGGTAACAGCCACATTATAGTCTGCGCCTTCTTGCAGTTCTACCATAACGGTTTCCCCATCAAGGGTTTCTACCTGAACCTTCATATTTCCGATATAGTCCAGACGAGAGTCTAATGTATCGGTAATTACATAGGACTTGCCTTCTGCCAGATCTTCGGGGATGGTAGCACCGATGATCCAAGTGTGGTTCCCATAGGCATCTACAGTAGCACTGTCATTGCCAAGGGTGATAACGTCTTTTTCGATACGGACAATGCCCTTAATATCGTTCTTGGGCTGAATGGTCACATCGTAAATATGATCTGTGCCGTCGGGAGTGGTGGAGGGCATGGTGACATAGAAGGGTTCCACAGGAGCCTTAATCGCAATATGCTCCTGCTCAACAACCAAATAAATGCCATCAGGCATTCCCTGTTCGGTCAAATTGATAGATGCCATACCGTCTGCGCCGGTCACCAGAGTGAAGTCCGGTGCATCGGGAAGTTCATAGTCGGGAGCATCCGGTAGCGTAACCTTGCCGAGCATATAGTCGTTTAGGTTGGCTACATAGTAAATATCGAATGCAATTCCTTCCAGAGGATAGGTGTCGTAATTGTCGGTACCATTGGGGATGACAGTCGTCTTGTAGAAGCGGAGGATTCGATCGGGGGTCCCTTCGGCATTATCACCGTCTGTGTCGGGAGGGATACCGGGAGTCATAGGCTTGCTGATGGAAGTATAGACCGGCAGACGGCTGTCTACCATGCCGATCATGGTCTGGGATGTTCCTCTGTCACCCTCTGCGTCAAAGAGGTAGACGTCAAAACCGGACTGCAATCCATCGATCTCCAACAGGATCTTTTCTCTCTTTAGAGAATTGGGAATGTTCTTCAGCGTCAGAGTGATGGTCTGTGTTCCATCGGACAAGGGTGCAGAAATGCTGTATGCCCCATCAAAAATAGAGGCAGTGAGGTTCAGGCTGTCGCCGGCTTCCATACGAACATTCACAGTTGCGGTAACCTCCATATCAAAGGTACCATTGCCGTTGTCGAAAGAGAAGGGCCCTGCCATGCTGACAAATGAAGCAGGAGATACAATGGCCTCTACAGGATCCATAGGTTCCTGCGCCAGAAGATACAGGCAAACGGTTTTAATTCTCTCAGTGAGATATTCATCATTTTCCTCAGTGAGATCAAAAAGTTCACCGCTTGTTCCGGTATATTCCAAGTGACCGTTCCAACGTTCCTCGTCACAGATATCATAATATCTAACGGTATCGGAGATATCGGTCTTATATGCGGAGTACATATAGTCGTTGTAAACCAGAGAAGTTCCGTGGGTAGCTTGCCAGATGGCGGCTTGGGTGCCTGCAATGGCTTCGCCAATGGTCAGCCCTTCGATTCCGGTAGCTGCACTCAACCGTGCCAGTTCCTGGTCGACCCGAATTTCATGGGCAGCATCGGTTTCGCCGGGGATATGCATCAAATAAAATCCGTTATTCACAATGGAACGGAGCTGACCTGCTGCACCGGCGGCATAGGTGGAATCCTCCAAGTTGATACGGCGATAGATGTAATTGGAATTTGCCATGGTGTCGATGTCTGAGCAATAGACAGGGATCACCTCATCATCTACCGTATTGTACAAGGAAAAGATGCAGATTTTCATGGTTTTTAGCGACGAATTGTTGATGCGGTACCGAACACGGTAAGGAGTAAAATACTGAAGTTCCGGTCCGTCGTATTCATCGCTGTCGCTATCATAGTTAAGAACGTATGTCGCACTTTCCCCGG